>CALJVD010000052.1 GCA_937974825.1 uncultured Oceanospirillaceae bacterium
GCGCTGAAATGTAACAAAAAGTAGCTGCTCTGTGGCTGTTATGTTACGATGTTTGCAGAAACTATAAAAAGAATAAAAACAGGCTTACTTACTATGAACGCATCTTTAATAAAGTTTGCAGTCGCTGTTTTGGCCAGTGTTGTTATCACTGGTTGTGGCGGTGGCTCGTCTGCTCAGAATGCTGACTCAGCTTTATCTGAAGACCTTCCTATTGCTGTTACGACTAATAGTCCTGTTAACTTTAGTGTGATTACAGATGATAATCTTGCTAACTGCATTAAAGATAATAAGATAAACCACGTTGAAATCCAGGTTCTGGTTTGCTCAGGAAAAGATATCGTACGACTAGACGGTATTGAGCAATTTTCTAACTTGCGTGTTGTCGACCTAAGCAACAACAATATTCAGAACATTCAGCCGTTAACAAAATTACCAAAGTTATTTTCATTAAATATTAGCAGCAATAAGCTTCAAAGCCTTAATGGGGTAGAGGGCTTATCAGCACTCAATAAACTTAATGTGAACAATAACCAGCTTGCCGATGCGGATATTTTACAAGATGTTAAAAGCCTCAAGCAGCTTTATATTAGTAATAACCAACTGCAAAGCATCGCCTTTGTTAGTAATTTGAATTCTTTAGAAAATTTAGACGCTGAAAATAACCAACGCTCAGGTTCCAGCTTTCCATCATTGCCTTCCAGCATTAAAACGTACAGTATTTAACTCTTTTATTGTTTATAGGTGGCTTCAGCCACCTTTTTTATGTCTAACCCTTGCCCTTTGTATCTTTTATTTTTCGCTTTACGCTTGTTGTTTGAACTCTCCCGGTGTCATGCCCGTCCAACTTTTAAAGCTTCTGCTGAATGAACTGGTTTCTGTAAACCCCATTTGATGACTAATTTCTCTCAGGCTGTAATGACTATTACTTAGTAAAAACTCTGCACGGATTTGTCTTTCTTTATCTAAAATCTGTTGGTAGTGGCTGCCTTCTTCTTTAAGTTTTCTTTGCAGTGTGCGTACCGACATAGTTAATTTACTGGCAATGTCGTCTTGATGAACTGATCCAAACTGTAACCCCTGGCGAATGATGTTGGCGACCTTAAGTGTGAAAGAAGAGGGCGCTTGTAAGCGTCTTAACTGATTTTGCGCGTGCTGTTCTAACGCGGGTTTAAGTTCAGGGTCGCCTTGTCGTATGGGCAGTGCTAACTGGCTTTTATGTATCACTATACAGTTGTGTTGCTGGTTAAAGTGCACAGGGCAGCGCCAACGTTTTTGATACTCTGCCAAATACGCCAGTGGTGGTTGCGCACGTTGTAACTCAACTCGTATTGGGTGCTCGGCAGCATCGTTTGTGAGCCAGTTGGCAAAGCCTATCCATGAAGCAAAGACATTATCAACCATATGCTCACGCACTTGTGGGTGTGAATAATTACAGTGCCAGTGCAAGCGAATTTCATCGCCGTAAGCGAGCACCTGGGTGGTCCCCATATCACCGACTAATTTTTCATAAGGCGCGATTTGAGAAATTGCTTCGGCTAAGTTGGTACAGCTCATTACTATATAGCCCAGTATGCTGTAAGAGCTTGGCTGTACATGGTCGCCACTTAATAAGCCTAATACAGGCGATGGAAATACTTTTAAAAGCTTAGCGAGTAGTGCCTGAAATTCATCGCCGGTTATGCGTCCACTGTCTTCTTCTAATAATGAAGTAGGTAAGTTTGCTGCGTTAAGTAGCAGTTTGGGTTCTATGCCTTCAGCTTGTGCTAAGCGCAAGTATTGTTTTACAGCAGCGAGTGATGCCTGGCCTAATTTATTCATTGTAATTCACCGTAGGTCACTGACTAGAGATTGTCTGCTCACTTCATTATGTATTTATTACTATGTTGGGACTACTAATCATAGCAAATAGGTTAATACCTGCTTGTGTCGCAAAATGCTAATAGCGTTGTCACTCTTAAGCAATGTCTTTTGCTGCCATGAGTGCTAAATTGGCTTATAAATCAAAAGAATATAAAGGTAATCTTATGCGAGCTTGGAATGGTTGGGGTAATGGTCAATATGCAATGGATCTACCTGAAAATGGTCAGAGTTTTTTAGCCGAACGTATTGGTGCAGGTCATGTTATACCCGATGCAACCTTAGAATCGGTGTGCGCACAGGTACCTGTTAGCCGCCTAGAACAGTTAGATTTATCTGGGTTGTCTAGCCAAGCGTTAATAAAAACCGATCCTGAAACTCGAGTTCGTCATGCCCGTGGTCAAAGTCTTCCCGATTGGTTAGCCATGCGCAGTGGCGATTTTGGACTCTTTCCCGATGCCGTTGCCTTCCCTGAAACTTCTGATGAAGTCGCTGAGCTACTGCAGCTCGCCGACCAACAAAATATCGATTTAATTCCTTACGGTGGGGGGACCAGTGTTGCGGGTCATATTAACCCTCAAGCATCTGAACGTCCGGTATTAACGGTTAGCATGGCACGCATGAATCGTTTAATGGATCTTGATAAAGAAAGCCAAATTGCGACCTTTGGTGCCGGCACACCGGGTCCGTTATTAGAGCAGCTATTACGAGCAGAAGGTTATACCTTAGGGCATTTCCCACAATCCTTTGAGCTTTCAACCGTCGGGGGTTGGGTGGCGAGTCGTTCCAGTGGTCAGCAATCATTACGTTATGGCCGTATTGAACAATTATTTGCTGGCGGTCGGGTGGAAACCTTACAAGGCACGTTAGATATCCCTACCATTCCTGCGTCTTCGGCTGGCCCTGATGTGCGTGAAATGGTACTGGGCAGTGAAGGCCGTCTCGGTATTATTACTGAAGTAAAAGTACGTGTTACTCCTATTGCTGCTAAAGAAAATTTCTATGTGGCTTTTTTTCCAAGTTGGGAAGCGGCACGTACTGCGACACGTCAGATCAAGCAGCAGGGTATAGCGTTGTCTATGCTGCGTGTTAGTAACGCCATTGAAACAGAAACCCAGTTAGCCTTAGCGGGGCATCCTAAGCAAATAGCCTTGCTAGAGAAAGTGCTTTCTTTACGTGGTATTAAAGAAGGTAAGTGCATGCTTACCTTTGGCACAACGGGTACTAAGCGTCAGTGTAAAACAGCATTGCGTGAGACACGCGCCATTATTAAATCGAATAAAGGGTTGTATACAGGCACTTACTTAGGGAATAAATGGGCTGAAAAACGCTTTTCAATGCCTTATTTGCGTGAGTCCTTATGGCGCTTAGGTTATGCCGTTGACACGCTAGAAACTGCGACCACCTGGGATAACGTCGACAACCTACTAAATAAAATGGAAGACAGTTTACGTAATGGCTTAGCTAAACATGGTAAGTCGGTGCATGTGTTTACGCACTTATCGCATTTCTATAACCAAGGCTGCAGCATTTATACCTCGTATATCTTTAGTAATGGTGATGATGCGGACGAAACCTTAGCGTATTGGCGTGAGCTTAAACACAACACCTCAGAAGTGATAGTGAACAATGGCGGCACTATTAGCCATCAGCACGGTGTGGGTAAAGACCATGCACCTTACTTACCCGTAGAAAAGGGTGAGCTGGGAATGCGTGCTATTGGTGCGTTAGTCAAAGAGTTTGACCCGCAAGTCCGATTAAACCCAGGCACCTTAATTAAGTAGATTGGTCTTGTGGCCGACAAATACAGCCCTGCTAGTGTAGGTCGTCCCTTTAGGGCGACAAATGCATTGCTTTAATGGGCGTTT
>CALJVD010000053.1 GCA_937974825.1 uncultured Oceanospirillaceae bacterium
TGCCGTAGAAGTTCGGCCCGTTAGAGTCAGCGGCCTGAGTAACGAAAGAGCTAGCAGCTAAGCTGATGGCGAAAATTGTGGGAGTTTTCTTAATTTGGATCACAGGTAGACTTTTTGCATTGATAAAATGCCGGCAATTATGCGCTTCTTAGGCGAATAGGTAAATTATAAAAAAGTCTAAAAAGAGGTTGTTGCGAACTTGGAGTACTCTTAAGTGTTATTAACTTAGAGAGTAAGAAATGGTGCCCCGGGCCAGAATCGAACTGGCACGCCCATAAGGCGAGGGATTTTAAATCCCTTGTGTCTACCGATTTCACCACCGGGGCATTTTATGATTTTGATAGTCGGTGGTGATCTATCAAAATATTGGAGGCGCGACCCGGAGTCGAACCGGGCTACGTGGATTTGCAATCCAGTGCATAACCGCTTTGCTATCGCGCCGAACATTGCAAATCAATGTTTCAAACTGGAGCGGGAAACGAGACTCGAACTCGCGACCCCGACCTTGGCAAGGTCGTGCTCTACCAACTGAGCTATTCCCGCTGAAAGTGATGCGCATTTTATACAGAGTAAGTTTTTAGTCAAGCATTTTTTTAATTATTTATGCTTAATTATTAAGTACTTAAGAGATTGTTTAATCTTTAGCCAATAAATCGGGTAAAGCGGCCTTTAAATAGATAATCATCGACCAGATTGTTAAAACCGAAGCGATGTAAATTGCAATGTAGCCTAAATAAACAAACCAAAGGTGTAAGTCTGCACCCATCAAAACAATAATAGCTATCATTTGGAAGGTGGTTTTTACTTTACCAATCATGCTGACGGCAACATTTGCCCTCTTCCCTATTTCTGCCATCCATTCACGTAAGGCTGATACTAATATTTCACGACAAATAATAATTCCGGCAGGAATACTGATTAAAATTGTATTGTAGTGCTCTACCAAAACAACAAGAGCAACGGCAACAATCAGTTTATCGGCCACAGGGTCTAAAAATGCGCCTAGTGGAGTGGATTGATTCCACTTGCGAGCCAAGTAACCATCAAACCAGTCGGTAATGGCTGCTACTGAGAATAATATAGCGGCAACTATGCGTCCGGCTTCTCCTAAATAAAAGCAAGCCACCATCAGTGGAATCATGATGATACGGCTTAATGTCAGTATGTTTGGTAAATTCATAAGATTTATTGACCATGCAGTTGCTGAAAAATATGTTCAGCGAGTTTATGACTAATTCCAGGTACCTTAGCAATTTCTTCCTGCGATGCTCTACGCATGTTATTTAAACTGCCAAAATAAAGTAATAATTCTTTACGTCGTTTTGCCCCTACTCCACTTATATCTTCTAAAGCAGAGCGGCTTCGACTTTTTGCTCGGGCTTTTCTGTGTCCTGTAATTGCAAACCTATGTGCTTCATCACGGACAAGTTGTAGTAACTGAAATCCTTCATTATGTGCGTCGGGCATTATAGGTTGCTTTTGCTCTGCTTCCCATAAGAATTCCCAACCAGATTTTCTAGTCACCCCTTTAGAGATGCCTAGGAGGTATAGGTCAATGCCGAGTTCCTTCACTAAACCATGAATTCGCCCTACCTGACCTTTGCCACCGTCAATCAGTAAGATGCTAGGTAAATCATTTTGATCGATACAGCGTATCAAGTGACGACGAATCGCTTGTTCTAGCGCAGCGTAGTCATCCCCGGCGGTAACATCATCTTTGATACTAAAACGACGATAACGTTTTTTGTTAAGACCTTCTTCATCATAGACAACACAGGACGCGTAGGCAGCTTCACCTTGTGAATGACTAACGTCAAAACATTCAATGCGAGTTGGTGCTTCAGGCAATTTTAACAGATCAGCCACAGCTTGTAGCTTTTGTTTTGCTGCTTGGTGGCCGGAAATCTTAGCTTGAACTCCAGCACGAGCATTATCTTTAGCCATTTGTAGCCATATCCGAGGTTGGCCTCGAACACCTCTACTGTGAGATGGCTTTTTAGCTTGTTGAATTCTGATGGCTTCTAATAGAGGGGTAACCTCGTCTTTGTTGAGGTCAACAATGATATCTTTAGGAAGTCCATCAGGTGCCATACCATTTAGATAATACTGGCTAATAAAAGTAAGCAATAATTCCTGCTCGGTTTCACCTGCAAGGTTCTTAGGATAAAAATGCTTACTTCCTAACAGACGCCCTTGTCGAAAGCTTAAGCGATGTATACAGTAAATATTTTGCCATTCAATAATGGCCCAAATATCAGCATCACTGCCATCAGCGTAAACATTTTGTGATTCTTGAACTTGTTGAATAAGCTCAATTTGATCTCGTAATTCAGCCGCTTTTTCAAACTCTAAGGCATCAGAAGCCTTAAGCATCTGATGTTGCAGTTGTTGTGACAGCTCGACGCTTTTACCTGTCAAAAATAATTCGGCCTGACGAATGCTTTCTTTGTAGGCGTCTTGGGTCACCAAACCGACGCAAGGCGCTGTACAGCGGCCGATTTCATACTGTAAGCAAGCTCGACTTCGGTTAGAGAAATAACTGTCTGTGCAATCGCGAATTTTAAAAATACGCTGCAGATAACTCAGTGTTTCTTTAACTGCATGACTGTTGGGGTATGGTCCAAAATAGCGCCCCGCCTTCTTTCGTTTTCCACGTAGATAGGTAATAGATGGAAAGCTGTGGTCACTTAAATAGATGTAGGGATAGGACTTATCGTCTTTTAATAAAATATTGTATGGCGGCCGGTGCTCTTTAATGAGCGTTTGTTCTAAAAGTAGCGCTTCTGCTTCATTAGCCGTAATGGTCGCTTCGATATGGTTTATGTGACTGACGAGGGCGACTGTTTTAGTGTTGAGTCCACGGCTACGGAAGTAACTCGATACACGATTTTTAAGATTTTTTGCCTTTCCGACATACAGCAGCTCGTTATCGGCTGAGTACATTCGATAAACACCTGCTCTTTGGCTAAGTGTTTGCAAAAAGGCTTTTATATCAAATTTTGGCATCACTAGTTATAGGATAAAGGTTCGATTAACCCATGATGTACGGCTAAGTGTGTCAGTTCAACGTCACCACTGATACCAAGCTTTTCAAAAATACGATAGCGATAACCGTTGACAGTTTTAGTCGATAAGAAAAGCTTTTCACCAATATCAATTACTTTTTGACAGCCAACAATCATAAGCGCAATTTGTAGCTCACGCTCAGACAAGCTATCAAACGGGTTTTTATCACCTAAAGCAAAAGGTTGCAGTGCCATGCGCTGGGCGATATCTGGGCTAATGTATTTTTGACCACAGTTTACCTTTTGAATAGCTAAGATAATTTCATCAGGGCTCGCCCCTTTACTTAGATAGCCGGAAGCTCCAGCCTGCAGTAAACGGTTTGCAAAGGGAGTGTCATCGCAGGCTGTAACGGCAATGATTTTGGTTTCAGGGGTTATTTGTAGGATTTTACGGGTTGCTTCAATACCACCAATGCCGGGCATACGAACATCCATTAGCACAACATCGGGCAAGGTTTCACGGACAAACTTGATAGCTTCTTCACCAGAGCTTGCTTCACCAACCACATGCATACCTTTGGTGTCAGACACTATACGGCTAAGTCCAAAGCGTACTAAATCATGGTCATCCACTATAAGTACATTAATCAAGCTAAACCCTCATTGTTGCACTGTAGATATTAAAAATACTATAACAAATAGCCGCTAAAAGCGGTATATACGTTTGTTCTGCCATTTGTCAGTGACCGGGTTTAAGTTTTTTACGACATCAACCACCCCTTCCTCGAAGTTCTGACGAATTTTGAACCCAAGCCTTTCTGCAAGTTTTAACATGTTTCGGTTATGCGGTAAGACGGTGCTATAAATTTGTAGGACCCCACGATCGGTAAGGTATGCAATCATTTCTCGCATAAGTTGCAGGCCTAGCCCTTCTCCATGACAGTCATCATGAATAATGATGGAGAACTCAGCTTTTAAATCATCAGGATCAATCCAAACCTGTACAACGCCATAAAGTTGGTTGTTTCTGGTTGCCACAAAAGCCATTTCGCGATCGTAGTCAATCTGGGCAAACCTAGCCAGTTCGCTGTGACCAAACTGACGACGGGTTGAAAAGAATCGTAAGCGTAGAGACTCTGTACTGAGCTCGTGGTAGAACGTCTCTAACTGTGGCTCATCTTCTGCACGAATAGGACGAATAAGGTACTGGTTACCACTACGGCTCTCATAGTGCGCTTCTAAATCGTTAGGATAAGGCAAAATCGCACTCTTAACCGACTGCCCTATTTCGCCAGCCACCCCAATAACTAAGAAAAGACCCGGCTTACGACGAATAGCGTTAATTTCTAAACCAGAAATCCAAGGGTGGTTTAATGCCAAGTGAGATAAAGCCACAAGCCAGTGTTTTAAAGTAATGAGTTCACGCTCAATATTTTTACTTCGTTCGGACAGAACCTGATAAAAGTGAGAACGTTTAATAAGCTTTTCTGCTAGGTTGGCGTTTAAGGGCGGTAAAGCAACTTGTCGGTCAATAAGGATATCGGCGTTCGAACCGCCACCACCAAAGAATAAGAACGGCCCCATTTCACTGTCACGACCAATACCGAAAGAGAACTGGAGGTTATCCAATGCTCGGTGCATGGTTTGAATGGTATAGCCCAGTACCGGGCTGTCGGTAAAGGCTTTTGCAATAGCCCCTTCTAAGTCGTTGGCAGCCTCTATAATGGCTTCCTTAGTCTTTAAATTACGAGCCACGCTGCGCAGACGTTCGCGTGGGTTGGTACCATAGGCAAATGGGTATAAGTATCGACGGTGATGAACACGTAACACCCATGGGCCGGGTACTTCATCTAAGTGTTCAAGCACTTCATCTAAAGATTTTCGGTAACGTGCTTCAGCACAAGAGAAGCCATAGGCATTTAACAAATCCCATACAAAGTTGGGCATTAAGTAATCGCCCGGCCTTTGAATTTCTAAAATTGCTTTGTCTACTTCTTTGTAGGAAGAAGAAATAGGAATCTCTAAGCTTTCGGGGGTTTCACGTAGTAGGTCTTGCGTACGCTGGTGTGCAACCATGTACATGTATGATTTGATAGCGTTATCAGGAGTGTCAAATGTGGGGATTCCTTTCTTATCAAACAGGTCTCGTGCTTCTTGCACTGAATATTCCCCCATCCAACTGGTTAAAATAACTTTATTGCTAGTGGCTGCAAGCTCTACCAAAGCCTCAGCATTTTTAGTTGGGTTAGAGCCACGGCTGGGACTGTAAATTACTAACAATGCATCAACTTCTTGGTCGTGTAGCAAGGCTTTAGAAACATCAGTTAATTGCTGAGGGTCTAATTCAGGGTTAAGCAATATTGGGTTATCGAGACGTGCGTAGTCGGGCAAAATGCTGCCTAACGTCTCTTTAGTTTCATCGGCAAACTTAGCCAGTTGTCCTTTATCGTGCTGTAAACGGTCTAACGCTAATATTGCCGGACCACGACCGTTAGCAATGACAGCTAGACGCGGACCAAAGCTTTCACGCCTATGGCTTAATGCATCGACCGTATCGAACATCTCATCGGTGGCAGACACGCGCAACACCCCTGCCCGTGCAAAAACCTCATCGATTAAAATATCGCGCGATCGTATTCCTTTCGGTGTTGGAATTGTATTTAAAGGACTTTCTTGAAAACGATTGCTCTTTACAGCCAGTACTAGCTTTTGCCGTGATGCTGCTCGTAGAGCGCGCAATAGTGGCTTACCTGAGCCAAATTCATCTAGCTGAATAAGTAATGTGCGAACTTGTGGCTCTTGCACTATGTAATCAATTAAATTTGGTAGAGTAACGTCTTGAGATTTACCCAGCGTTAAAACATGAGAAAAACCAATATTACGGCAGTATGCCCAGTCCATAACGCCAGAAGCCAAAGTGCCCGACTGACCGACATAAGCGATGTGACCACGTTTAACAGGAACATGTAGAAAACTGGCATTAAGTTTACGACCTGGAATAACCATGCCTAAGCAATCGGGTCCTAGGATACGAATTCCCGTTTGTTTAATGGCTTGTTCTAAGGGTTCACGTGATGGCCAAAACTGCCATGAGCGGGTACGTGCAAATCCACCGGTTAAAAGAATAGCAGCGCCTATTCCCTTGCTGTGTAGCTGTTTGATAATTCTGGGAACGGTTTCTGGTGGTGTACAAATAACAGCAAGATCAACAGGTTCGACCAATTGGTTTATTCGACTTAAAGCAGGCAAACTATATACAGAATCGTAACCACGGGCGTTAATAGGAATAATAGGTCCAGCAAAGTTACCGGCAATTAAATTTCGAATAACTAAACCGCCTAAACTACCACGTCGCTCAGAAGCACCAATAACAGCGATGGATTTAGGTTGAAAAAATAACTCAAGGGAACGAGTGCCCATTGATCTAATCCTTTTGTTTAGTTGGCGTACAACATAACGCCATATACACTGTGGCAATTATTAAAAAATAAAGCACAATTATGACAACTGCGTTTTACTCATATCACGAACACTTTATGCATAATACAGGATCAGAGCATCCTGAACATGCCTTACGTATGCTTGCTATCGAGCAAGAGCTTAAAAAGCGTGGCCTTTGGCAACAGCTTTTGCATAAAGAAGGTCGCGCTGCGGATATGCCCGATATTCTACGCACCCATAGCCCTAAATATGTAGAAGAACTTCACTTAATTCAACCCGAACAGGGACATATTTATTTAGATGATGACACACCTATGGGGAATGGCACTCTTGAAGCAGCACTGCACTCGGTAGGCAGCTGTACTTCGGCATTAGATAGCCTAATGAATAATGAGTTTAACAATGCTTTTATCGCTGCTAGGCCACCTGGTCATCATGCTGAACAGCGCAAAGGAATGGGCTTCTGTTTCTTTAACAATATTGCTATTACCGCTTTAAGAGCCGCAGAGGTTCATCATGTGCAGCGTATCGCTATTTTAGATTTTGATGCCCATCAGGCGAACGGCACAATTAATATTTTAAAAGATGACCCGCGCTTTTTAATATTATCGAGCTTTCAGCACCCTTTTTATCCGTACTCCTATTATGAAGCGGATCGCTATAATAACTTAGTGAATGTGTATTTGGACTCTGGTGACGGCAGTGATGCGTTCCGTCATGGCGTGGTGAGCAAATGGGCTCCTGCCCTACATGGTTATGCTCCTGAATTAATCTTGGTTTCAGCAGGCTTTGATGCTCACCAAGCTGATCCAATGGCTGAGCTAAACTTTTTAGATGATGACTACCGTTGGATTGGTGAATGGATTCGCAACTACGCCCAAGAAAAAGGCATACCATGGTTAGCAACCTTGGAGGGTGGCTATGATTTAAACGCACTAGGTCGCTCCAGTGCCGAGTTTATTTCTGAAATGTTAAAAAATAAGTAATACACCTCTACACAATCTATTACAAAGATAACAACTCATTACAGATAACTATGGCATCTTTGTCTGATCTAAAGGAGTTGTTTCATGGTCAGGCATAATCAAGATAAACCTAAGCGCTTTAGAATCTCTAAACGCTGTTTAAAATGTATTTATATTATTGAAGGTGTGGCTGCATTTGTTTTGGGAATGGGTTGTCTTTATGTTTTTGCTCAAATAGTAATCAGTGCCTGATTAAAAATAATACAAGCATAAGAATTTGTTAGTTTTTTTGATAAAACCTATTGACGTTCAGTCTAGCTTGGGTATTATACGCGCCATCGGAGGGATGGCTGAGTGGTTGAAAGCACCGGTCTTGAAAACCGGCGACGGTTTATCCCGTTCTAGAGTTCGAATCTCTATCCCTCCGCCACTATTCTTAAAAGCCAGTTAATTATTTAACTGGCTTTTTTTATTTCTGCTATATTCCTTTGATACTTCAATACGGTATTCAGTGTTTTGCAAAGGTACCAACAGCATGGCTTCATTTTCGATAGTTTTAACACAATCTCCTGCTTTAAATGTTAGTCATATTCTTGCCTTAGATTTTGCTAGCGCTTTGCTGAGCCAAGGGCATAGATTAAAGCGCGTGTTTTTCTATCAAGATGCCGTGTATGTTGGTTTAAATGGTCAGACCCCTATTCAAGGCCAGTTATCTTTAATGCAACAGTGGCTTGATCTTGCGCAAGAGTACTCATTTCCACTGCAGCTGTGCATTGCCAATGCTATTCGTCGTGGACTAGTGAACTCCCAAGGACAAGAGCGCTACCAACTGCCGGCAACGACCGTAGCTGTAGGTTATGAGTTAGTCGGGTTAGGTGAGCTTGCAGAAGCCTGTCAGGAGGACGATCGTGTTATCCAGTTCTGATTATGTGCTAATCTCTATCGAAACGCCCCCTACCCTTGATTTAGAAGCTGCAGAGTTAGCTTTAGCATTAGCGGCTTTCGATATACCGGTCAAAGTTGTATTTCGTAATCAAGGGTTGTTCTGGTTGCTAGACCAAGCCCCAAGGAAGCTGGGTGGTAAATCAGCAGCAAAAGTTCTTAGCTCATTTGCTTTATACGATATTGAAGAAATGTATGCTGTTGAGAATGAAGTAAAAGAATTTGATATTAATATCAATGATTTACCAACTTTAATTAAGGTTAAGTCTAATTCTGAATTAACCCAAGTCATACAAGACTCTGCTCACTACTTTACGTTTTAAGGCTTTATATGGCGTTGTATCAATTACAGTCTGCTACCTATTCTTTAGATAAATTGACAGCGGTTTATACTGACAGTGACTGCTTGCTGTTAATAGGAGATGGTGTTTATCAGCTTCATTCTACGGCAGCTTTTAAGAGTGTATATGTGCGCCAAAAGGATCTTGAACAGCGTGGTATAAACACCGCGTTAGAGCACATTATTCTTGTATCCGATGAAGAGTGGGTGAACTTAACGCTAACTCATCAACCCGTTGTGAGCTTACTATAATGCTTCCAGATTTAGATAAAGACGGTTTTTTAGCCAACCTAGACGATTGGACTGAAGAAGTAGCTGAACAGCTTGCTCAAAACGAAGGTGTGGCTTTAACAGAGGCTCACTGGGAGGTGATTTATCAGCTTAGATCCTTCCATGAGGCTTTTGATCATTCGCCCGCTATGCGCCCTTTAATTAAGTTTTTGAAAGCGAACTTAGGGGCTGATAAAGCAAGCAGTATCTATTTGTTAAAACTATTTCCTGAAAGCCCAGCAAAGCTCGCGGCTAAGATTGCTGGGCTACCTCGTCCAGAAAACTGCTTATAGTCTTAACGCCATTGAAGTTTTTCGCACAAAGAAACAACAGTGCCCACAATGGTAAGTGTTGGGGTCTCTATTGTATTGTTTGCTACGAAATCTGGCATAGTGCTTAAGGTTTTAATGTGAACCTTCTGTTCGGGCAGTGTGCCCTTCTCTATTAAGGCAATTGGCGTATCTTCTGGCATACCGGCTTTGATTAGCTCATCGCAAATATGCGAAATACCGCTTAAGCCCATATAAATAACCAAGGTTTGTTGTGGGTGAGCAAGCTCATGCCAAGGTAAGTTACAGGTTCCATTTTTAAGGTGGCCGGTAACAAAGCGTACACTTTGTGCATGCTCCCTATGGGTTAGGGGAATACCGGCATAGGCTGCACAACCACTGGCAGCAGTAATACCAGGTACTACCTGAAAGGCGATACCGGCTTCGGCTAGCTGCTCAATTTCTTCGCCACCACGACCAAATATAAAAGGATCTCCGCCTTTAAGTCGTAATACCTTTTTACCAGCCTTTGCAGAGTCGACAAGCAACTGGTTGATGCCTTCTTGTGGTACCGAATGCTTACTCATCTCTTTACCAACGTAGAAACGCTCTGCGTCGGGCGAGATTAGCTCTAAGATCAAAGGGTTTACCAAACGGTCGTAATACACTATGTCTGCTTTTTGAATTAAACGCAGTGCACGAAATGTTAGTAAATCAGGATCCCCAGGGCCGGCACCAACTAGCCATACTTCCCCACTGGCGGTTTCATCGTTTAGTAGCTCTTGGGTGATACTGTCAACCTGATCAGCTTTACGAGCCAGAATAAGTTCAGGGGCACGGCTATTCATCCAACGACGCCAAAAAATAGCGCGTTCTTTTCTGGGTAATAGTGCTTTTATTTTGTCTCTTAAGCCGTCTACATAAGATGCTAGCGTTTTGTAGTCATAAGGAATAAAGGCTTCTATACGCTGACGCACATGACGTGTCAGTGCTGGCGAGGTACCGCTACTAGATACACTAATTAGCAATGGTGAGCGATCCACTACCGCTGGAAACATAAAATCGTTATCGCTAGGGTCATCTACGCGACAAATAAAACAGCCTTGTTCACGTCCAACTTTCGCTAAATTGCTGTTTAACGTTTTGTTATCGGTGGCTAATACTAAGAATGAACCAGCTTCAAAGCGCTCATCAGCTGTGGCTAAGCGTTTTTCTAGGGTAAGTTTATCGGACAGTGCTAAGACCTCACTTGTGGGCTCAGCAGCTATCACAACAACACTGGCACCGGAGTGAACCAAGGTTTGTATTTTACGGGTGGCTATTTTGCCACCACCAATAACTACAAACTTTTGATTACTACCACGCCAAACCAGTGGCAGAGTCATCATGCCTTAATCACCTCAAGGCCACCCATATATGGACGAAGTACTTCAGGAACGACAATACTGCCGTCTTCTTGCTGATAGTTTTCTAAGATTGCAACCAGTGTACGACCAACCGCTAATCCTGAACCGTTAAGCGTATGCATCAGTTCTGGTTTACCCGTTTCTGGGTTGCGCCAGCGAGCTTGCATACGACGAGCCTGGTAAGACTCAAAGTTACTGCATGACGATATTTCACGGTACTTCTGTTGCCCCGGTAACCATACTTCTAGATCGTATGTTTTGGCAGCAGAAAATCCTAAGTCACCACCACAAAGTAAAACCTTACGGTATGGCAATTTAAGCAGTTGCAAAATGGCTTCTGCATGGCCTGTGAGCTCCTCTAGAACCGCGTCAGAATCTTCAGCTTTTACAAACTGTACTAATTCAACTTTGTCGAATTGATGCTGGCGAATCATGCCGCGTGTATCGCGACCATAGCTTCCTGCCTCACTGCGAAAACAAGGAGTATGAGCAACACGCTTAATAGGTAATTCTCCATCGTAAACATTGTCGCGCATTAGGTTGGTAACAGGTACTTCTGCAGTAGGAATTAGGTAGAAGTCTTTATCACCTTGGGCTTGAGGAATTTTAAACAAATCTTCTTCAAATTTTGGTAGCTGCCCTGTGCCTTCAAGTGCTTGACGGTTAACTAAGTAAGGAACATAGGTTTCTTCGTAACCGTGTTTGTCGGTGTGGGTGTCAAGCATAAACTGAGCAATAGCACGGTTTAGGCGCGCCATAGGACCGCTCATAACCACAAAACGAGACCCAGCTAAAGTGGCGCCATCGTCAAAACTAAGGCCAAGGGCTTCACCTAAGTCGACGTGGTCTTTCACTTCAAAAGAGAACTGAGTTGGTTCGCCCCATTTTAAAATTTCTTTGTTATCGTCTTCATCATTACCTTCAGGCACGTCAGGCTGAGGAACGTTAGGTACGTTTAGTATCCAGTCACGTAACGCTTGTTCTGCCTGCTTAGCTTCTAGCTCTGCTTCTTTTATATCAGAATCAATACTACCCATGACTTCAGCTTTAGCTTCATCAGGGGTTTTACCTTGAGCAATTAACGCACCAATCTGTTTAGAGGCTTTTTTCTTTTCTGCTTGTAAGCCTTGCGCCTTAGTCAACGCATTTTTACGTGCTTCGTCTAGGTTTTTGAATTCTTCTACATTTAAGTCAAAGCGCTTAACGTTTAACGCTGCTTTAACGTCATCAATATTGTCGCGAATAAACTTGATATCAAGCATATGAAGTTAACACCCATAATTTAAAATTGTTTAGCACACCACATGCCGGCTAATGTAGCCAACAAACAACTCAGTACGCTAGCACCGATATAGCCGGCAAACGCTAACATACGATCTTGTTGTAATAAGGTAATACTTTCTAAAGAAAAACTAGAAAAAGTAGTGAAGGCACCTAAAAAACCAACAATCCAAAGGTAGCGATAATATTCACTTCCCCACTGTTGTTGAATTAGCCAAACCCATAGTAAACCAATCACAAATGAGCCAAGTATGTTGGCCGTCAGTGTAGCGTAAGGAAAATTAGTTCCAAGGAAAAAGTTCATCACTTTGGTTAATCCAAAGCGTGATGTCGCGCCTAATGCTCCGCCAAACGCCACCAGTAACCAACTCATTTTTGCCCCTCACCATTGTTCTGGTAACGCTTAATTGGTGAATTATTATCTAAATGGCGTAAATATTCGAGTTTTTGACTAATTTTAATTTCTAAGCCTCGCGGAACAGGCTGGTAAATCTGTGTATCTTTAAGTTCGGGTGGAAAGTAATTCTCGCCAGCAGCGTAGGCTTCTGGCTCATCATGGGCATAACGATATTCACTACCATAGTCCATGTCTTGCATCATTTTAGTTGGCGCATTACGTAAGTGCATAGGGACATCGTATGCTGGGGTGCGTGCCACTAATTGACGCATTTCATTATAGGCTTTGTAAGCGGCATTACTTTTAGCCGCTGAGGCTAGATAAACCACTGTTTGTGCAAGAGCCAGTTCGCCTTCTGGGCTACCTAACCGTTCATAGGTACTGGCGGCATCATTGGCTAGCTGGATGGCTCTAGGATCGGCTATACCGATATCTTCCCAAGCTATGCGAATAATGCGCCTGGCTAAATAACGAGGGTCGCATCCACCGTCAAGCATTCGTACTAGCCAGTACAGTGCTCCGTCAGGACTAGAGCCTCGTACCGACTTATGTAAGGCAGAAATTTGCTCATAGAAAATATCTCCGCCTTTATCAAACGATTTAGCATGCGTACCTAAAACTTCTTTTGCAATATCAACCGTTAGGGTGTCATTGCCGGCTAGCTGCAGCGCTATTTCTAGCATGTTTAAAGCGCGACGAGCGTCACCATCAGCCGCTTGGGCGAGGAGCTCAATTGCTTCTTCAGTGACGTCAGTATTGTTTTCTAAACGCGCTAGTGTTTTGTTTAATAGCTGTTTAAGTTGATCGGCGGTTAGCTTTTTTAAGACCAACACCTGAGCTCTGGATAAGAGCGCATTATTAAGTTCGAAAGATGGGTTTTCGGTGGTTGCACCAACAAAGATAAAAGTGCCATCTTCCACATAAGGTAAGAACGCATCTTGCTGGGACTTGTTGAAACGATGAACCTCATCAATAAAGAGGACGGTTTTACGACCGTAAGAGCGGTGCTGCTGCGCTTCTTGCACCGCTTCACGTATTTCTTTAACGCCTGACATTACCGCGCTTATGCTGAGAAATGCCGCATCAATATAATTGGCTAATAATTTTGCCAGTGTGGTTTTACCAACACCGGGCGGCCCCCAGAATATTAGAGAATGCAATTTCCCCGCTTCTAGTGCTCGTCTAAGCGGTGTACCGACACCAATAATATGCTCTTGACCAACGTAGTCCTCTAACGTTGTTGGTCGCATCTTAGCTGCTAGCGGCTCGTAAGCACCCTCTTCTGCAAATAAATCAGCGCGCATGTCGTCCATCAATCACATCAACACCTTCGGGGATTTCAAATTGAAAAGTCTTAGGGTCGATTTGTTCGTTAACAATTGAGTTTTCAAAAATAATATCGGTAACTTGGCCGGCTGCATCATAGATACTCATACTTTCAAGTTGGTCGTCGAAATATTGGAAGTCCAATTTATCAAATAACTGGCTTGAATCTTTAGGGATTAATGAGTAACGACTAATAGCTTCAGACTGGTTTAGTTCTAAAGTGAAATTTTTACTTATTTCACTGGTGTCACCACTTAATAAAAGCGCAGGGGTTTCTTGAATACGTTGTTCCATATCGCGAATGGATACTTGCTCTAAGTCCATATCGTAAATCCATACAGAGGTTCCGTCAGAAACGACTAGTTGCTCGTAGGGAGGATTGGTTTGCCAGTAAAGCTTACCTGGCTTTTCAATCATAATTTTTCCGCTCAATCTTTGTAACTCACGCTTTTTACCATCACGCATCACCTGTACAAAATCGGCTTGCATGTTTTGTAGCTGTTTCAATTTTCCTAAAAATGAGTCAAGCGCTTGGTTGTTATCAGCTTGCACAGTCATAGTAAAAGCTAATGATAACGACAAGCCGGTTTTAACTACTGTATTAACTACTTTCTTTAAAAGCATATATGTTCCTAATGTTCGGGAGGTGCACTTGCTAAGACTTCACGCGCACCGTTGTGTGCTGGAGCAGACACAACACCTGCTGCCTGCATAGAATCTACAATTCGTGCAGCTCGGTTATAACCTACACGTAATTGACGTTGTACTGACGAGATAGAGCATTTGCCGCTTTCTGTGACGAAAGCGACTGCTAAGTCGAAGAGCTCATCTTGTTCATCACCATTGGCACCTACAGCGGTTGCCCCCTCTTCATCGTGGCTGGTGATTTCTTCAATGTATTGTGGTTCGCCACGCAACTTCCATTCGGCTACAACGCGGTGCACTTCGTCGTCATCAACAAAAGCACCGTGAACGCGCTCTGGCAACGGAGTGCCTGGTGGCATAAAGAGCATATCACCATGGCCAAGTAACTGTTCTGCACCGCCTTGATCCAAGATAGTGCGAGAGTCAATTCGAGAAGAAACTTGGAAAGCGATACGCGTAGGAATGTTGGCTTTAATTAAGCCGGTAATAACATCTACCGAGGGGCGCTGAGTGGCTAGTATCATATGAATACCTGCCGCACGAGCTTTTTGTGCTACACGGGCAATAAGCTCTTCTACCTTTTTGCCTACCATCATAATCATGTCTGCAAATTCATCGATCACGATAACAATTTGCGGTAATGGCTCTAATAGTGGTGGCTGTGTTTCAAAAGATTGTTCGATTTTCCACAGTGGATCAGCAATGGGCGTTCCTGCAGCAATAGCTTCTTTAATTTTCTTATTGAAACCCGCTAAATTTCGAACGCCAAGTTCTGACATTAATTTGTAACGACGCTCCATTTCAGCAACTGACCAACGTAAAGAGTTCGCTGCTTCCTTCATATCGGTAACAACGGGCGTTAATAGGTGCGGAATGCCACCGTAAACCGATAATTCAAGCATTTTAGGGTCGATCAAAATCATACGTACTTCATCAGGGGTAGATTTAAGCAGTATGCTGAGGATCATCGCGTTAACACCCACAGATTTACCAGAGCCTGTGGTACCGGCAACGAGTAAATGTGGCATTTTTGCTAGGTCTGCAATAACAGGGTTACCACCAATATCATGTCCTAAGGCTAAGGTTAATGATGATTTTGATTGGTCGTAGTCGGGAGTTGAAAGCACCTCGAACAGTGAAACTATAGCTCTATCCTCATTGGGCACCTCAATACCCATGACCGACTTACCAGGGATAACTTCAACCACCCTAACGCTAAGCATCGCCATAGAACGTGCTAAGTCTTGGGCTAGATTAGAAATCTTACTGGCCTTAACCCCTGGAGCAGGTTGAATTTCAAAACGCGTAATGACGGGCCCTGGTGCAACGGCAGTTACTTCTACTTTTACACCAAAGTCGGCCAGTTTTTGCACTAATAATTTCGATAACTCTTGTAATCGCTCTGGCGAAAAACCACCTTCGTTATTTTTTTCAGGTCTATTTAGTAAACCAATGGATGGTAGAGGTTGTTGCCCTTCAAACAGCTTGCCTTGCAAGTCACGACGAGCTCGCTCACTGGTACCACAGTTTCTTTTTTCAAGTGGCTCAATAGGTATTTCATTAGTCGATTCGGCTGCAGGTGCTGCAGATTTAGCTTTGGCCTTTGGTTTCGAGGCGGTTGGTGCTGGCTCATTACTTAACCATGGCTCGTTATCAAAGGTGTTCTGTTCATCGAAGAAATTATCGAAAGAGTCATGAGTATCTTCGTTTTTCGCCGGAAACACAGCTTCATATAATGTGGGAAACTCAGGCTCGGGAGTGGCGCTTTTTTCATCTGCTGAAGTTTGCTGTTCGCGCTCAAGCTTTTCACGTTTTGCTTCTTGAGCAGAGTGCTTTATCTTTTCTTTTTTGTTGTTAACTGCATTGATAATCCAGTCACCAATTTTTTCAAATAACGACAGCCATGAAAACTCTAAATACAACATCAAGCCAAGCGCAACCAAAGCGCTGACCACCACGGATGTACCAACGAAACCGAATAATGGCAGTAGCAATGAAAGCATCCAATCGCCTAAAACACCCCCCGCTCCTGCAGGCAGGTGTTCACCGTGCCACACACTCATCTCAGCCAATACGCAGCACATAACAGTGGTTAGCAATAAGCCAAAGGTACGTGATAACCACGCCATGTTATTAGTGCTCGGCTTCTTGCGGAACATCAACGCGAGCTTAGCAATAATAAGAACAGGAATAACATAGGCTAAATAGCCAAAACCTTGCAGTAATATGTCAGCAAGAAATGCGCCAAATTTACCGGCAGCATTTTCTACGGGTTTTGAGCTTTGTACTGACCAAGAAGGGTCGGTTGCTGAGTAGGTTGCTAGTGCAACCAGTAGCAAAAGACTCGCTAATAGCGAAAGTAGAAAAATCACATCGTGAGAGCGACGCCAGTGTGTACTTTGTTGTTCTTGTTCCAATTCTTTATCTTGCATCTGCTCGCTTAACCTATTCTTTGGCAAGTAAATTCCATAAACTAATATTAAAACAGTATCTTATCATGGCTTAACCATGTTTGAGCGAGTTTATGATATTAGGTTCTCTATACTCTTACCAATATGAGATAACCAAGGACGTTAAATAATTAACGCTAAGTAAAATGACCAGTCGTTCTATTAAACTTCTGCAGGAAGCCTACACAAGCAAGTGCAGTTATCTTGACGGGCAAGAGTCTCGTAATGTGTTTATTGACCCTAGTGAAGAGGTTGATCAACATCTACTAGACACACTAAACATTAATGGGTTTCGTCGTAGCGGTGATTTACTCTATCGCCCTAATTGTCCTGAGTGTACTGGCTGTAAAGCGACACGAGTACTTTCTGATGAGTTTACGCCGAGCAAATCTCAAAAGCGTATCCTTAACCGAAATAAAGATTTAACGCTTTCAGTGGCAATGCCTCAAGCCACTGAAGAAGTTTATGCTTTGTATGAGCGTTATATTAACCTGCGTCACTTTGATGGCGACATGTATCCACCCTCGCCCGAACAATTCAATGCATTTTTATGCAAGGGGTTCGGCAACACTCGCTTTTTATTGGCTCATGAAAATGATGAGTTAGTTGCTTGTATGGTGTTTGATATTTTGAGCGATTCACTCTCTGCAGTGTACTGTTTCTTTGAAGCCGAAGATCCAAAGCGTTCGCTCGGTAGCTTTATGATTCTATCCTTAACTCGACTAACACAAGCTTTAGATATGCCCTATCTTTATCTAGGCTATTGGGTGAGCGGTAGCCCTAAAATGGATTATAAGAAGAACTACCAGCCATTAGAGGTTTTTATGAGTGATAAATGGGAGATAATCACCTAACTTTGTCAATTTAGTGTATGTATCTTTGCTTATCTTGTCATTTTAAGGCAACATACGCGCGCATATTTGCATAATTTTTATAGGTGACTAATGGCAAAAGATGATCATATTGAAATGGAAGGCGAAGTAATCGACACTCTTCCTAATACAATGTTCCGTGTAAAATTAGAAAACGGTCATGTTGTGACTGCGCATATTTCAGGAAAAATGCGTAAGAACTACATTCGTATTCTTACTGGCGATAAGGTAAAAGTTGAATTAACGCCCTACGACCTAACTAAAGGCCGTATTTCTTACCGCGCACGTTAATACTGCCAGCCAAATTCAAAGAGTTACCAGCCTATGCTGGTAACTCTTCTGGTAACGTTAAGCGCAACTCTCCCTCTTCAACAAGAAAATCAACCTCTCCTCCTTTATTTAACTTACCAAAGAGTATTTGCTCAGCTAAAGGTTTCTTGATTTTGTCTTGTATCAGACGATTCATTGGTCTTGCACCCATCGCTTCATCATAGCCATGCTCAGCTAACCAAAGTCGAGCATCGTCGTTCACATTTAACATAACGCCTTTGTCATCCAACTGACCTTGCAGTTCGGTTAAGAACTTATCTACCACGTGTAGAATGGTTTCACGGGTTAAGGCTTTAAACTGAACCACGCTGTCTAGACGGTTTCTAAATTCTGGCGTAAAGGCTTTCTTTAAAGCTTCTTTACCATCACTGCTATGGTCTTGATGCACAAAACCAATACTTGCACGGCTCATGCGCTCCGCCCCGGCATTGGTTGTCATAATCAATATGACGTTGCGGAAATCCGTTTTACGACCGTTATTATCGGTTAATGTACCGTGGTCCATAACCTGTAACAGTATATTAAAGACTTCTGGGTGAGCTTTTTCTATTTCATCAAGAAGCAGAACACAGTGTGGTGTCTTGTTGACTGCCTCGGTTAATAAACCACCTTGGTCATAACCAACATAACCGGGTGGCGCACCTATCAAGCGTGAAACAGTGTGACGCTCCATGTATTCGGACATATCGAAGCGCACTAACTCCATGCCCATAACCATAGATAACTGTCTGGCTACCTCTGTCTTCCCTACCCCAGTTGGCCCGGCAAACAAAAAGGAGCCTATTGGCTTTTCCGGAGATGAAAGCCCTGCCCGAGACATCTTAACGGCTGTAGCAAGGGTTTGAATGGCTTCGTCTTGACCAAATACCACCATCGATAGCTTATCTTCAAGCTTGTACAGCAACTCTTTGTCGGAAGCTGATACGGTTTTAGCAGGAATGCGTGCGATAGAGGCAATAATCTGTTCGACATCTGCAACGTCTATTAGGGATTTTCTCTTGCTTTCAGGCTGAAGCTGCTGAAAGGCACCCACCTCATCAATAACATCAATCGCCTTATCTGGAAGATTACGGTCAGTAATGTAACGTTCAGAAAGCTCAGCTGCGGCTCTTAAGGCGTTATCGGTGTATGTAAGCGCATGATGCTCTTCAAAACGCGATTTCAGTCCTTTTAGAATTTGATAGGTATCTTCCACTGATGGCTGACCAACGTCTATTTTCTGGAAGCGTCTGGTTAAAGCACCGTCTTTTTCAAAAATACCGCGGTATTCTGTAAAAGTGGTTGATCCTATACAGCGAATTTCACCCGAGCTAAGAATTGGTTTTAATAAATTGCTGGCATCCATAACACCACCAGATGCTGCACCCGCACCGATAATGGTATGAATTTCATCAATGAATAAAATACCATGAGGTTGTTTTTTAAGCTCTGCAAGCAATGCTTTAAAGCGTTTTTCAAAGTCACCACGGTACTTAGTTCCGGCGAGCAACGCTCCCATATCTAAACTGTATACAACAGCATTACTAATGATTTCGGGTACGTCGCCATCAATAATACGCTTAGCTAGCCCTTCGACAATGGCTGTCTTACCAACGCCCGAGTCTCCGACCAACAAAGGATTACTTTTACGGCGTCGGGCTAAGGTTTGAACTAAACGACTTACTTCTTCATCGCGGCCGATTAAAGGGTCTATTTTCCCTTCGCTGGCTGCGCGGTTTAAATTAACTGCATAATTCTCTAAAGCGCTTTTTGAATCTTGCTGTGGTTGGTCTTCTTCAAAAATTTCACCAAAGGTTTGAGATAGGTCGTCTTCTTGCTCAGATACTTTAGAGATACCGTGTGAAATATAATTAACCACATCGAGACGTGCGATGCTCTGCTGCTTAAGAAAATATACGGCTTGGCTTTCTTGCTCTGAATAAATGGCGACTAATACGTTAGCGCCAGTAACTTCTGCTTTACCTGAAGATTGCACGTGAAATACCGCGCGCTGAAGTACGCGTTGAAAGCCGAGGGTGGGTTGTGTTTCACGTAATTCATCACCCTGTGGAATGACGGGCGTTGTCGCTTCAACAAAATCGCTTAATTCTTTACGTAAAAGAACCAAATTAGCACCACAAGCGTTAAGAACTATGTTTGCTTCTGTATTGTCGATCAAAGCAAGCAATAGGTGCTCAACGGTCATAAACTCATGTCGCTTAACACGTGCGTTTTGGAAGGCTTCGTTTAAGGTCTGCTCTAATTCACGATTTAGCATATGGCCTCCTAATCGTCTTCCCCCGCTGGTGCGATATCGCATATTAGCGGGTGCTGACATTCTCTGGCGTATTGATTCACAATACTGGCTTTAGTTTCAGCGATGTCACGAGTATGTATAGCACATACTGCGCTGCCTTGTGTATGAACCTTTAACATTATTTGCGTGGCTTGCTCTGGGGTTTTATTAAAGTATCCCTGCAATACCTCTACAACAAAATCCATGGGTGTGTAGTCATCATTTAACATGATAACGGCGTACATCCGTGGCTTCTTTAACTTTGGCTTAGTGGTTTCTAGCGCTACGCCATCATCATAGTGATGGTCATCTTGATCTTGATTTAAAAAGATTCTGTTTGTCATTGGTTAAATACGTTTATAAAAATGAATTGTTCTAATACCATCATAACGATCTAAAACTTTATCCTCTAGTTTATTTATCTTATTTGATGATAGCGATTTTTTAATAAGATTGGCGCCATTGGTCACCTCTTAGTATTGACTAGAAAACGATCAATTAGTAACTTATAGAACTAAGTGTTTCAAAATCATTAATAAAGAATTATAAAAATAAGCAAGCGCGGAGGTTTTGTATGAAAACAGGGATAGTAAAATGGTTTAACAATGCTAAAGGCTACGGCTTTATCTTGGCCGAAGACAGTAATGAAGACCTTTTTGCTCACTACAGCACAATTCAAATGGATGGATACCGCACACTAAAAGCCGGTCAAGCAGTTCAGTTTGAAACTAAGCCAGGTGAAAAAGGCACTCATGCCATTAATATTCGTACAGCAGAGTAAACTTTTAATTACTCTTTAAGAATAAAAAAACGCCAGACTAGAAACTAGCTGGCGTTTTTTTATAAGTGCTTATTTACACTTATGATTGTCGATTAGTGCATTAAAGGTCTTACTAGGACGCATTACTGCAGCGACTTTAATTGGATCTGGGAAGTAGTACCCGCCAATATCTACTGGCTTACCTTGTACTGATTTAATCTCTTCCATGATACGTGCTTCGTTTTCAATTAAAGCAATCTCTAGCGGACCAAAGTACTCTTTAAGAACCGCGTTTTTATCTTGACCTACCAAGGCTTCTGCCCAATAGCGTGCTAGATAATAGTGGCTTCCACGGTTATCAATTTCACCTAAAGTACGACCAGGAGACTTGTGTCTATCTAGCATCTTACCCACAGCAATATCTAAAGTTTCAGCCAGTACACGCGCACGTCTACGGCCAGTAATATTAGATAAGTGCTCTAAGGATGCGGCTATCGCCATAAATTCGCCCAGTGAATCCCAACGTAAAAAGTTTTCTTCTAACAACTGTTGAACGTGCTTAGGAGCAGAGCCGCCTGCACCAGTTTCGAAAAGGCCACCGCCTGCCATTAACGGTACAATAGATAGCATTTTTGCACTGGTACCCAATTCTAAAATTGGGAATAAGTCTGTTAGGTAGTCACGTAAAACGTTACCGGTTACTGAAATGGTATCTTTACCGTTAATCATGCGTAGCATGGTGTAGCGCGTCGCATCTTTAGGCGTCATGATCTGAATATCCAAACCTTCGGTATCATGATCTTCTAAGTACTTATTTACCTTTTTAATAACTTCCGCATCATGCGCACGGTTAGCATCTAACCAGAACACTGCTGGAGTTTCAGTTAAGCGTGAACGGTTAACCGCAAGCTTCACCCAGTCTTGAATCGGAGCATCTTTAACCTGACACATACGCCAGATATCGCCCTCCTCTACATTGTGCTCTAGTAACACAACGTTGTTAGCATCAATCACTTGCACGACACCATCTGAAGCGATTTCAAAGGTCTTGTCATGTGAGCCGTATTCTTCGGCTTGCTGAGCCATTAAACCAACGTTAGGTACGCTACCCATTGTGCGTGGGTCGAAGGCACCGTGTTCTTTACAGAAATCGATAGTCTCTTGATAAATGCTTGCGTACGAGCGGTCAGGGATAATTGCCTTGGTATCGTAAGTATTACCATCAGCACCCCAGAATTGACCTGAAGCACGAATAACAGCAGGCATTGACGCATCTACAATAATGTCGTTTGGATAATGCAGGTTAGTAATGCCTTTATCAGAGTTAACCATGCCTAGTGCAGGACGCGCTGCATAACACTCATCGATTAACTTTTTAACGCCTTCAGCGTCTTCTTTGTCTAAACGATCTAGGCGAACGTTCAATAAGTCAGCTAAGCCGTTGTTTGGGTTGTAAGTTACTTCGCGTAGCTTGTCGCCGTACTTCTCAAATACTTTGTCAAAGAACACAGATAAAGCATGACCAAAGATGATTGGGTCAGAAATTTTCATCATGGTGGCTTTTAAGTGAATCGATACAAGAATGTCGTTTTCTTTTGCATCGTTATATTCACGCTCAAAGAATTCACGTAATGCTTTCTTGCTCATTACTGCTGCATCAATGATTTCACCCGATAATAGGTTAATGCCTTCTTTTAAAACGGTCTTCTTACCGTTTTTGTCTGTATGTTCAATCTTTACTTGGGTCGCGTCTGATAAAGTAACGGACTTCTCACTGCCGTAAAAATCACCTTCGGTCATGTGAGCAATATGTGTTTTAGAATCTTTGCTCCAAGCACCCATGCTATGAGGGTTATTACGAGCATACTGTTTTACAGAGCCAGGAGCGCGACGGTCTGAGTTGCCTTGGCGTAGTACTGGGTTTACAGCACTGCCTTTTACTTTTTCATAACGTCTTCTGGCTTCAGCATCGGCTTCATTTTTAGGGTCTTCAATGTAGCGCGGTACAGCATATCCTGCTTCTTGAAGTTCTTTAATGGCGGCTTTTAACTGTGGAATGGAGGCACTGATGTTTGGTAGCTTAATAATGTTTGCGCTAGGATCCTTGGTTAATTCACCTAGATAAGCTAAATCATCGCTTTTTTGCTGAGGTTTTTGTAAGTGCTCAGGAAAACTGGCTAAAATTCGATTAGCGAGTGATATGTTTCTAGTTTCAATATCAATGCCCGCTGACTGAGTGAATGCCTTAATGATAGGTAGTAATGAGTATGTTGCTAACGCTGGGGCTTCATCTGTTTCTGTATAGATAATTTTAGGGTTATCTTTGGACATTCTAACTCCTTTATAATTGTTGCTGTATCGCATAATTATAGATCTAAAAAGCTTTTGGCTGTTTAAGTATGTATCTACAATTTCGTTCTTTATCACCTTTGGTGAAGGCAATAGGTTTAAATTACGTCGACTATTTAAGTTCGTGGGTGTAATTTGTAGTTTTTTTACAAGAAAAGCAAGTAAGACCAAAGAATTAGTAGTTTTTTTACATAATTTCCATAAGAAATACTCATATGCCTCGTTTGATACTTTTTAATAAGCCTTTTAATTGCTTATCTCAGTTTACTGATCAAAGTGGTCGCACCACACTCAAGGACTACTTGCCTATTCCTGATGTCTATCCTGCAGGTCGTCTCGATAATGATTCTGAAGGCCTATTGTTACTAACAGATGACGGTAGCCTACAAGCACAAATTTCTAACCCTAAATACAAAGTCGAAAAAACATATTGGGCACAAGTTGAAGGTAGACCGAATAACGACGCTCTTCAAGCTTTGCGCAATGGCATTACGCTTAAAGATGGACCTACCAAGCCGGCCAAGGTGTCTTTGTTGAATAAAGAACCAGAGCTTTGGGATAGAAACCCTCCTATCAGACAAAGAAACAATGATGTAACTAGCTGGATAGAAATCAAAATATCTGAAGGTAGAAACCGTCAAGTAAGACGAATGACCGCCCATGTAGGACACCCAACGCTTAGACTAGTAAGAGTACAAATAGGTTCCTGGTCTTTAGGGGATTTACAGCCAGGAGAATACTCCCAAGTAACCGTTGAGGCGCCTAAAAAGACAATTCCACGATCACAACCTTATAGAAAAAGAAAACCAAAGAGAAAACCCGTATAATTTGAGCTTATAGCCCCCTATCAGGTAAACTCTGGTTAAAATTTTAGAGATATTCCATGACCACACGTTGGACCCCTCATGCAACCGTAGCAACCATTGTTGAAAACAATGGACGCTTTCTAATGATTGAAGAATATGCTCATGGCACAACGCCGGTATTCAATCAGCCGGCTGGTCATATTGAAGAGCACGAAACCATCGTTGAAGCCTCAAAACGTGAGACACTAGAAGAGTCTGGCTGGCATGTAGAGCCTCAAGGCTTAGTTGGCTTTTATATCTTTAAAGCACCCAATAATGTGACCTATCACCGGTACTGTTTGTTCGCTAAAGCATTACATGAAGAACCGAATGCTGAATTAGATTCCGGCATTATTGCAGCGCACTGGATGACTCTTGAAGAAGTTGAAGCCTGCACGCAACTGCGCAGCCCTTTAGTGCTAAAAAGCATTCAAGACTACTTATCTGGTAAACAATATTCTTTAGACCTAATTACTGAGCTTTTATAATGAAATCTCCTGCAGATACCAAAGTCATTGTTGGTATGTCTGGCGGTGTTGACTCATCCGTTTCAGCCTACCTACTACTTCAGCAAGGTTACCAAGTTGAAGGCCTATTCATGAAAAACTGGGACGAAGATGACGGTACGGAATACTGCACAGCCAAAGAAGACCTGGCCGATGCTCAACAGGTTTGCGATACACTAGGTATCAAATTACACCAGGCTAATTTCGCCGCCGAATACTGGGATAACGTATTCGAATACTTCCTTGAAGAATACAAAGCCGGCCGTACACCCAACCCAGATATCTTATGTAATCGTGAAATTAAATTTAAAGCCTTCTTAGAGTACGCCAAGGTGCTGGGTGCCGATCTAATTGCAACCGGTCACTATGTGCGTAAAAAAGACGCTGATGGGACAGCCTACTTATTGAAAGGGTTGGATAACAATAAAGATCAAAGTTACTTTTTGCACGCTGTTGGCGGTGCAGAAATTGCTCAGTCCTTGTTTCCCGTTGGTGAGCTAGAAAAACCTGAAGTGCGCCGTATTGCTGAAGAGCAAGGCTTAGTTACAGCCACGAAAAAAGACTCAACCGGTATTTGCTTTATTGGTGAACGTCGATTTACAGACTTTCTGAAACAATACCTACCTGCACAGCCTGGTAAAATTGAAACAGAAAACGGAATTGAAATTGGCGAGCACCAAGGCTTGATGTATCACACTCTTGGACAACGCCAAGGTCTTGGTATAGGCGGATTAGCAGACTTTAACGAAGACCCTTGGTATGTTGCAGGGAAAGATTTAGAACGTAATGTTCTTATTGCAGTTCAAGGGGCCAACCACCCTCTTCTGTTTAAAGACTGGCTAACGATATCTAACCCATTTTGGATTAACGAAGAACCAGAACTACCCTTACGTTGCAAAGCCAAAGTGCGCTACCGCCAGCCAGACCAAGAATGTGTTATTGAAAAAATTGGCAGTGAGTATCGTGTGAGTTTCGATCAACCACAACGGGCTATCACACCAGGTCAATCGGTCGTCTTTTACCTTGATGATGTTTGTTTAGGTGGCGCTGTCATCGAGCACACCGGTAACCACTGAGATCTATAATGAATCAAATTGAACAACAAGTAACAACGCTTGCTGCCATTACACAGGTAGCCACACTGGTTGATAAGCTTGCTCGTACCGGAGAGGTTCCTAGCTCTGAGTATGAGCTACTTCTTCAGGCTGTTTTTGTTCAATCTCCTCAGCGATTTGAAGATGTATACAACCACGATAAAAATGAACTAAGCATTGGTTTAAAAAACTTAGCAATCATTTTAGGTCAAGGTAACACACGTATTAGTCCCGACATTGCACGCTATACACTCAGTTTGCTGCACTTAGAGAATAAACTACGTAAACAACCTAAAATGCTGAACGATTTAGGAGAAGGCATACAGCGTGCATCACGACAAGTAGAGCACTTTGGAATGATGCACGAAAACACTATTGGAAATATCGCTGACTTATACAAAGAAACGCTTAGCCAACTTAGCTTTCGTATTCAGGTTACAGGCAATCCTGTACACCTACAGAACCCTAAAGTAGCCAATAAAGTCAGAACTCTTCTGCTTGCAGGAATACGCGCAGCCATCCTGTGGCATCAATGTGGTGGCCGTCGTTGGCACTTGCTGATAAAGCGCAAAAACTACGTTAAAACCATCGCTAAACTGCAGCAAGACACACGAGTACTTCATTGATTATGAAAAACAACTCAAAGAGCGTTGATCGCACCTTTAGTACGGCTCCAATGATGGACTGGTCCGATAAACATTGCCGCTTTTTTTGGCGATTGCTTTCTAAAAATGCTTTTTTGTATACCGAAATGGTAACTACTGGCGCTGTTATTCACGGTAATACTGACCGTTTTTTGCAATATAACGATGAAGAGCACCCTGTTGCTTTGCAGTTAGGTGGCAGTAACCCTGCAGAGCTTGCTCAGTGTGCAAAGCTTGCTGAGCAGTATGGTTATGATGAGGTCAATCTAAACGTTGGTTGCCCAAGCGATCGTGTGCAAAACAATATGATAGGTGCCTGCTTGATGGCTGAGCCGCAGTTAGTGGCTGATTGTATTAAAGCTATGCAAGATGCCTGCAATATAGATGTTACTGTTAAGCATCGTATAGGTATTGACGATATTGATAGCTACGAGCACATGGCGAACTTTGTGCAAACAGTAGCTGATACAGGTTGTCATACTTTTATCGTTCATGCGCGCAAAGCAATTCTTCAGGGGCTCTCTCCTAAAGAAAACCGTGATATTCCACCCCTCCGTTATGAGTTAGTGCATCAGCTTAAACAAGAATTCTCAGACCTTGAAATCATCATTAATGGTGGCATTAAAACGCATGAAGAATGTGCAGAGCATTTAAAGCATGTCGATGGTGTGATGATTGGCAGAGAGGCATACCATAATCCTTGGTTGCTTGCGGATGTAGACTCTAAATACTACGGTGCTAGTGATGCCTTTACTGATAGAGAGTCTGTTATTAAGGCGTTTATTCCCTATGTCGAGGAACAACTCGCTAATGGAGTGTTTTTACATCACATGACACGTCATACCCTAGGGTTATTCCATGGGCTACCGGGTGCGCGATTATATAGACGTCATCTGAGTGAAAATGCAACACGCAAAGGCGCGGGCTTAGAAGTATTGGAAGACGCTTTAGCTCTGCTAGGTTGATCTTTACCCGTTATGTTCACTCTTAAAACTACAGCATTAGTCTATTTTTTTAGGCAGTTTAAACTGTAGTTTCTTACTGTTTTTTAGTGGTGAAACCATCCTTCCCTGCTTAATGATCAACACTATGTTATCTTTGTAAGTTATTGATATTATTATAATTAGACTCTAAATAAGTTAGGTTTTCTAGTTTGGTGGAGTTTAAACTTAATGCCTCCTTAGCTATCGAACTTAAAAACATGGTTGTTGATCTACCTTAATATTTTATCTGTATGTCTTTAAAGATTAGTCTCAACCTAATAAGCTTGTCGGTAGAATCAATAAAAACAAATAATCGAATTAACCTGTAATGGAAGTTTTATGAATAAATTGGATGCTCTAAAAGAAATGACCGTTGTGGTGGCAGATACAGGCGATATCGAAGCCATTAGTCAACACAAACCACAGGATGCGACTACCAATCCCTCGTTAATATTAAAAGCCGCTCAGCTGCCGCAGTATCAGCCTTTAATTCAAGAAGCAGTACAATGGGCGAAAACCGTTAAAAACAGTGACTCTCCCCTGCATAACGCAACCGATAAATTAGCCGTGACTATTGGCTGTGAAATTCTGTCAATTATTCCAGGTTTAGTGTCGACTGAAGTAGACGCAAGATTATCGTTCGACAAAGAAGCGACCATCGCAAAGGCACGCAAGATTGTTGCATTGTACGAAGCAGAAGGCATAAGCCGTGATCGTATTTTAATTAAGATCGCTGCAACCTGGGAAGGCATACAGGCTGCTAAACAGCTAGAAGAGCTAGGGATTCATTGTAACCTCACCTTACTGTTCAATCTAACTCAAGCAATTGCCTGTGCAGAAGCTGGAGTTACATTAATATCTCCATTCGTCGGACGAATTTTAGACTGGCACAAAGCAAATAACCCCGAAGTAAATTACACTAGCTTAACCGACCCAGGTGTCCTGTCTGTCACTGAAATCTACAACTACTATAAAGCCTACGACTACAACACAGTAGTAATGGGTGCCAGTTTCCGAAATACAGGCGAAATTGAAGCCTTAGCAGGTTGCGACAAGCTAACTATTAGCCCTGAACTTATGACTGAGCTTGCAAGCGATAACGAGCCCTTAGAGCAACGTTTAAGTGCTGATAACCCACAGACAGACGTTGAAAAACTATCGGTCGACGAAGCCTATTTTCGTTGGCGACTTAATGAAGATGCAATGGCTAACGATAAGCTATCTGATGGTATTCGTCGTTTTGCAGCTGACCAAAGAACCCTTGAAAAACAATTGCAGGCTATATTGTGATAGAAAAACTTATTGCACTCTTTAAAGAGGTTCAACCCGAGCAAAAGCAGCATACACTAGACCTAGCCTGTGCTGTGCTCCTAGTTGAAATAATGAAAGCAGATTACGAGCTTCACGCAGATGAGCAAGCAGCTCTGCAAAAACATTTAGAAGAGATTTTTTCATTGAGCGCACAAGACAGCGCCTTGTTATTTGAGGAAGCTAAAAGTCTGTCTTCAAATACGAACGATCTGTATCAATATACCGAAGTCATTAATCAGCATTGGAAAGCGGAAGATAAATTTAAGCTTATTCAAGGACTGTGGAAAGTTGCATTCAGTGATAACAAACTTGATAAGTACGAAGAATATACCATTCGTAAAATCAGTGATCTTCTCTATGTTCCCCATAGCGAATTCATTCGTGCAAAATTAAGTGTTCAGCCTAATTCATGATTGTAGAGTTGCACGAAAGTTTTGAAACTCTTGCTGCTCTTCTAAGCAAGCTTCAAGACAAATTATCTAGTCAAAACCCTACGCATTGGCTTCCTTTAACCGAGCAAGAAGAAGCACAAAGCAACAGCATAACTGTATTATCCGATTTGCTTGCAGATCTTTGGTACAAAGGCAATCAAGATGGTCGAGAAACTAAAGCAAGACATGGCATAGTGTTGGCGAACGATGAAGTTATTACGTTAATTAAACAAATCAATAACCAAAAAGACCTTTTTAAAGAAGTGGTTAAAAACACTAGAGCCGCATTAACTCAGCCTGAGTGGACTGAAGTGTTTGGTAAACTCGGGCGTACAACTAGCCGCGAGACTTTGCATTACTCAGGTCTTACGCGTGTGCATTTACGTCAATGCTATCGGCATATACCGCTGTTAGATGAGTTTCCAAAAAGAATTGGCTTCAGTTGGTATGTTAGTGGTCGCAGTATTAAGAAGTTATCTGTTGAGGCTGCAGAAAAGGCACTCTTAGCTCTAGGAGAAGATAAGCCTCACATACAGGTGCAACTACAAAAGCTGTATCAGCTGCCTGCTCATACAGAACTTGCGCAAATGCAATCACTGGCTCCTGTTGTTAGGGCTAATATAGTGTTTGAGGGCTCACGCAAAGCCATGAACACCTCCCTGCCTATTTTTGTGCCCAATACTCAAAATACCCTACCACAATTTAACAAAATTGAACTGTCACCCCCTGAAGAGCGAAACAGAAAAGTAAGAGCAGATCTCAAGGTAGACCCTGAACCTTACTTACCCAGTATTAGAGCGCATTTATATAAATAAGAAGGAATTGAGCAGCCAAGTCTGGCTGCTCATTATTGGCTTAAAGTCTGTTTAAACCATTTAGTGCAGCAATACGGTACGCTTCAGCCATGGTTGGGTAGTTGAACGTCGTATTAACGAAGTACTCTAGGGTATTCCCTTCGCCCTTCTGTTCCATAATTGCTTGTCCAATATGAACAATTTCTGCAGCTTGGTCACCAAAGCAGTGAATTCCAAGTATTTCCAACGTTTTTCTGTGGAATAGAATCTTAAGCATTCCTACACCTTCACGCGTAATTTGCGCACGTGCGATATTTTTGAAGAACGCTTGTCCTATTTCATAAGGGACTTTCTCTTCCGTTAATTCACGCTCTGTTTTACCGACTGAGCTAATTTCTGGAATGGTATAAATCCCGGTAGGTACCGATTTAATATGACGGCTAGAGGCTGGATCTGCAAAACTTGCTGCAGCAGATCGACCTTGGTCATAAGCGGCTGAAGCTAAAGATGGCCAGCCAATAACATCACCGGCAGCGTATATGTTTTCGACGCTGGTGCGATATTGCTCATCAACTTCAATTTGACCTCGGCTATTACGCGTAATGCCGATTTCGTTTAACCCCAGATCATCGGTATTACCCGAGCGACCTGCAGCCCATAAGAAAGCATCGGCTTTTACTTTTTTGCCTGAAGCCATAGTCATAGTGACGTAACGGTCATTAACCTCTACTGAGTCAAACTGTTCGTTATGACGAATTAAAGCGCCCTTATCACGCAAGTGATAACTTAAGGCATCGGAAATTTCATCATCTAAGAAGGTTAATAAACGATCGCCTGGGTGAATCAGATCGACCTTAGCACCAAGACCCGAGAAAATAGAAGCGTATTCACAACCAATCACCCCTGCACCATAAATAATGATGGTGCGCGGAGTGTGTTCTAGTTGCAGAATAGTATCTGAGTCGTAAACACGCGGATGGCTAAAGTCGATATTACTTGGACGCCATGGGCTTGAGCCTGTAGCAATAACTGCTTCTGAAAAGTGCAGACGCTTCTTTGTGTTATCTCTAACGATGACATCAATAGTATTTTTATCTACAAAAGATGCCGACCCACTAATAATAGTAATTTTATTACGGGCTAAGTATTCAGTACGTAGTCTTACTTGTTTTTCGATAACGTCTTCTGCGTATCTCAATACTTTAGGGAATGAAAACCAACGCGGTTCACCAATATCACGGAACATAGGGTTGGTATTAAAATGGATAATTTGTTTTACAGCATGTCTTAATGCTTTAGAAGGAATCGTCCCTAAATGGGTACAACCACCGCCCACAGTGGGCTTGTTTTCAACTATAGCAACTTTCTTACCATGCTTGGCTGCATTAATGGCGGCCGACTCACCTGCCGGACCAGCACCTATAACCACTACATCGTAGCGATACTCTGCCATGCATAATCTCCTTATATAAAACGAGGAGGTAATAATTACCTCCTAAAATTCTCAATATTTACTTCTTACTTGCATCATAAAAGTTCGTACTATCAACCACAACGGTTTCCGTTTCGTTAGTGTCACACGAACCTGGGGTGCGGCCACAAGCGCAAGATCCATCGCCGCCTGCAGCACCAATTCCGCCACACGAGCCAGCAATTGGCTTACGTCCCATCATGGCACCCACCGCCATTGCGGCTACAACCATCAGCATTACTATAAATGCAATTATAAAAACGAGCATTCTAATTTCCTCCTTCTATTGTTTGAGGATATTGCTTGATAAATTCGTTTGAAAATACCTCTTTAAACGAGTCATTTTCGCTTACTAACATAAACACTGCCAATTGGTTTTGTTCGGCTAAAGCTAACCCTTTATCAGGACCAACCACTGTAATAGCAGTCGCCCAAGCATCTGCCAAGCCTGTGGATTCATGAATAACAGTAACAGACGCTAAATTGTGCTTAATAGGGTAACCAGTGTTTGGGTCTATAGTGTGTGAAAAACGCACACCGTTTTCTTCAAAATAATTACGATAGTTACCTGATGTGGCAACACCTTGTTGGTCTAGTTCAACAATAAGTGCGACATCTTGCCCAATATTAAATGAGGGACGCTCTATCGCGATACGCCAAGGTTGGTTTTTCGGTTTTTTACCCTGGGCTCGAATTTCACCGCCAATCTCAACCATAAAAGACTGATAGCCTTGCTCTTCAATAAGATCAGCTATTTCATCAACCGCCCAGCCTTTAGCAATTGCCGACAAGTCTATATACAAGGGTGATTGGAGTCTTACCTTGTGTGCTTCTCTATCTAATTCTATTTTTTCACTACCTATATCGGATAGTTTTGACTGTATTAAATCGTTAGAGGGTGCATTATCTGGACGTTTATCTGGACCAAACCCCCAAATATTTATTAGTGGTCCAACAGTGACATCAAAGCTGCCTTCACTGTTGTGCCAGACATCGAGTGACATTGATAGTACTTCGGCTAGATCTGGGGATAGAGTTACCCACCCATCTGCATCTGTTGCTAATTCACCTTTGTTTAACAGTGATAACTCAGATTGAGGGTCATAAGTAGACATGCTTTTATTGATGGCAATCAAGCGTTGATCGATACGCTCTTTTAAGGCAGTGCTATTTGACGAGTTATCACCGACAAAAGATACATGGTAATAGGTGCCCATGGTCTCGCCTTTGATCTTAATAATCTTATCGTTCTGAGTATCACAGCCCGAAATAAATAATACTGTAAATAAAATGAGTAATATGCGCATTTAAACCTCGTCAAAGAATCTCATTGTAACGCTTGTGCGCTTAATTTGCATGATACTAACGACTTAGTGTCATACTACTACCCTTTTAATCACCACATAGTTATATGCTAAACAAAAAATCACTAATGCAGTATACTGACCGCTAAGTGAGGTTTTATTATGCAAAAACAAATATCAGATGAAATGCTTGAGCTAGTGGCTCAACGGTTAAGACTTTTGTCAGACCCTATGCGCCTGAAAATACTACATCAATTGCAGTCTGGCGAGCGTTCTGTTTCAGAGTTGGTAGAGCTAACTAAAGCGTCTCAGCCAAATGTTTCTAAACATTTATCGGGTTTACGCACTCATGGATTAGTAAAGCGTAGACAAGAAGGCAACATGGCTTATTTTTCAATAAGCGATCCATTCGTTTTTGAAATATGCGATACAGTATGCAATAGCATTAAGATTGAAAGCGAAGAAAAAAGTATGCTCGTGAACCAGCTACGGTAAATTGCCTAAGCTGGCTCACCAGTATAATAGACCGAGCGATTTCCACTTTTCTTACAAGCCACAAGCTCTAACTCTTCCCAACTAACCAATATTTTTTGAAACTGTTCACGGCTTACTCGAACATCATCTACCGCATGGGCTTTAGGGTTTTTGGCTAGCAACTGTTCTGTCGTTATCTTAGACAGTGCATCACCTAACGACTTGCGTAACGAATCTTCACTGCAGCCGTCTTTCATTTTGTTAGATAAGGCTTTGTGAATACGGTCGAGACGCATGGGAATAAATATATTGTGAACTGACAAATTACCATCACGATAAACATTAGCAGATACGCTTAGGTTAACCATTTGTTGTGACCTTGCTAGCTTTTGTCGTGCAGTAAGTTGTTTAGCAACGCTTTTATCGTTAGGCTTAGTTGCCGCTTTAGTTTCTTGAGGGCTGTCAGCTGAAATCCAACCATTGCCCATTGATAGTAAACCACTGGAAAATGAAATACGTGCTTGCGATATTAATTCATCACGTAGGTGCCAAAGTTTAAAGGCAGATTGTTGTTTAATAACCTTATGGAAACTGTCTAAACGAGATTGCTCATCGGTTAAACCTTGTGATGGCAAACAGTTTTTAATGAACGAAATAACAGGTTTATTGCAAGATACGGCGTACATAAACTCACGGTGTAAGTAACTTATGCCGGTTGGCAATCTAGGGCCGTAGTTTTCGCCTAAAATAAGAATAAAGAGATCACAACTCTTAATAAGCTCGCGCACTAGTTCCCAGTTGTATGGACTAGCATCATCTCGACATACTAGTCCCACATCAACCATGCCATAGCCGGCCATTAGTTGTTTTATTTCATGACGCTCTAGATCCATACCCTGGTGGTTGGATGCTAGGTAAACCATATAACGCTTGTTAGTGGGAATAATACTCAATTTAATGAAACCTTAAAGCTTACCATTGTTGCGATAGTGCAGTGTCTGCAGCATCATTTAATGGACGAGCTAATATACCTTTAGGTGTTAAGCTTACACCGTATACTGCGCCGTTTGTTAATGGTAGATAGACCGCACTGCCAAATTGGGCATCAAGCCAAAAGCCATGCTTGTTAATCCACTGCCATATATCAACCCCTGCAGATTTCGACAGTTGGTAAACTGTACGTTCTGCTGAGCGTTCTTGTTCTAGCGATAAATAACGACCAGACAGTCTATCCATTCTATATAAAGGACTGGCCCCTAATGCTTGTATAGGGCCTTTCCAAGTGAGTAAGCGAACATCTAACTGCCACTGATCACCCAGTATTTTAAAACGCTCTTCTTTGCCTTCAGAGTCGATCAATGTGAGATCGTACTCTTGATCACCTAATTCATAAATACTGACGGTGCTGATTAGGTTTTCTTTATTTAATTGCTGATAGCTCCATAAGTCGACTAAACCAATTAAAAAAAAGATAGAGAGCACAATTAATGAGATCCCTATAGTTCCTTTTAACCATTGCTTAAACCACTTTCCCTTCCACAGCAGAAGCACTACTACAACAGAGATAGCAATAACTAAGAGTATGATTAAAGTACTTAAGCTACCTTGTAACATACTTACCCCTGAATTTGTTTAATACTGCTGGCAGCAAGCTTTAATGCTTCGCTCGAAGCAGAGCCTTGGCCAATCATGGTATCTAAGTAATATTCAATGGCTGAAATAGTGTCAGCAAACGCTTCAATTTTGCTTTGCGAAGGCGGGGTTGCTGAGTCTATGACTTGCTTACGAATAAACTCTTCTAGGATAAGCAGCATTTTAGTTACATCAGTATTGTCTAAAAACACCATGGCGCCGGCAACGTCGAGCAACCCTTTACTGACATTCTTAATATGCATTTTATCGTTATTAGAATCTAAGAATGAACCTACCGCACGTTTAATAAGGGTAAGTGCTGTCATTGATTCAGAGATAATAGTGATACGAGCTTCGTTAAGAACAACAGGGTCGACCGTTGCAGCACTGTCTAGTGCACCATGCTTAAGCGCCAGCATGTCTTGTTCAATCTGAATAACTTGGTCAGCAATGGTAGTAAGCTCAGCAGGTATGCCAGCTGCACCAACCGCTTTTAGATGCTGAATAAGCTTATGAGTGAGCGCTGAAGTTTTCTCTAAGTTAGAAATAGTTAGAGTATCTTCAATAATTGAAAGAGACTCTAATAAATCTTTTAAGTTTTGTTCGGATACATCGGTACGCTCAAATAAATCTAGTTGGTCTTTAACCGACTGGATTTCTTCTTGCAACGCTTGCGATAGAGAGTCTAGAGCCGTCTGGTCTGGCCCACTCATCTTGGCGCGTGTTTGAGCGAGTAACGATTCTTTAACTTGATCATTAACTTTAAACAGCTCTTGAATATCTTTAATCAGCTTAGTTTCAGGCTGAGCTAAAGAGACCAAGTATAAAAATTCTTTCAATAACCAATCAGGCGCTTTTTCAGCAGATAAGTTGCCTTCAAGTTCTTGTACGCGACGCACTTGCATATCTAAGGTGCGCAGCAAGATAAGACGCTGCTGAGTCATTTCAAACTCGGGTTGTGCTAGCGCTTCTAGCGCACCAGAAACCACGTACCAGAACAACCAAACCGAATTTCCTCGGCTTAATGCTTCAAAACGATTGATGGCTCTCGACATCACTTGAATAGGGCCACGGCGGCCTTGTTCACGCAATAAACCAAGCAAGCCAAGCTGATACATTTGACGCGCGCGACGATAGGGAATGTTTGCAAGGTTAGTTACCGGCTGTAATGGCTGATACTTAGGTCTTAAGTTGGCCATAAAGAAATAAGCTTCCGGTAATGTTTTCTCACCTCGCTCTAAGCGCAGCAAATTAATGGTTGGAATTAGTAGGCTAGGTGATACAGGCTCGTTGTTAGTTACAAAATCAAGGTAACGACGTAAGAAAACAAGCGCCTGCATAAACGCATTTAAGGTGGATTCAGCAACCGCCTGGTTACGAGCAAGTCTGCCTGTTTCTGCCAGTTCTTCGCATAAGCGCTCCCCTGCCCTGAAATCAAGCATCTTAAAAGTACCGCGTATTTGTTGAACTTCCTCTAGGAAAGAACGCAGACGATCGGCATCGTTTGTTTCTGAATATATATCAAGCTCGTTAGTAGCACGCTCTAATGCGTTTACTATTTCATCCTTTACTAGCTTTAATGAAGATAGAAACTGGAAATCTCCGTTTCCTCTCGAGATGTCATTCATAATCCATGCTTCGCTTTGATAGTTTTATTTTATTGTACTGATTAAAAGCTTTAGACGCTAAGCAATCAAGACTAAACAATTAATTTGTTTAGCGCCATGCTTCTATCATAAATCATTGCCGCCAAATTGTTTGACCACTTTTCTTATCTAATAATTCAAGAAATTTTTCGTGTGCATCTATTTCTGTTGCTGAAGCAGCAATCACGGGCAAGTTTATCTCCGCAATATTGATACCCGACAAATCAATTTTAACTTCTTCTTTCGACTCATCATTTTCAACATCCAAGTTAAAGCCGATCTGTCCGCCGGTCATGGCAAGATAGACTTCGGCCAACAACTCAGCATCAAGCAACGCGCCGTGGAGCTCACGGTGTGTATTATCTATTCCGAAACGACGGCATAAAGCATCTAGGTTATGTTTAGAGCCAGGAAATAATTCTCGCGCTAATAACATAGTATCTAGAATGGTCGATATTGAGGTGGTTTCGCTTAACCCTAATAAGTTAAATTCGTAATCCATATAGGCAACGTCGAATTTTGCGTTATGGATGACTAATTCAGCTCCCTCTATAAATTGGCGAAATTCGTCTACAATATCAGCAAAGAGTGGAGCATTTTGCTCTTCTAACCATTCTTGAGTAATCCCGTGAACGGCCAGCGCACCGGCATCACTTTCGCGCTCGGGGTTAATATAAACATGGAAGTGCCTGCCAGTGGGTTTACGCTCAATAATTTCTACACAGCCTATCTCTAGAATGCGGTGACCTTCACCAATACCTGTGGTTTCAGTATCTAGTACTACTTGTCTCATTTAAATACCACCTTCTATATCTCTTACGCCACGATTGGCTAGCTCATCAGCACGTTCGTTCTCAGCATGACCACTGTGCCCTTTTACCCATTGCCATTCAACCCTGTGCTTACTACAGGCTTCATCTAGCAAGATCCACAGATCCTTATTTTTAACTGGAGATTTAGATGCTGTACGCCACCCGTTTTTTTTCCAGCCAGCCATCCATTCATTAATCCCTTGTTTGACATACTTAGAGTCAGTGGTTAAGACAACATCGCAAGGTCTTTTGAGGGCTTCTAGTGCTTTAATAGCGGCCATTAATTCCATTCTATTATTGGTAGTATTGGTTTCTCCACCCCAGAGTTCTTTTTCACTTTCTTTATAACGTAACAATGCACCCCATCCGCCAATGCCGGGGTTTCCTTTACAGGCACCGTCTGTGAAAGCGTAAACTTTCATTCTTTATTTCTCATATCAATTGTTTGTTGCATGCTAGAAGCTGCTACTGGAATGCCAAAACTTTCTTTAATCGAATGACGTCGTTGCATACGTATAGGAGTTAAACCTGCTACCGTCTTTCTTGCAACTAATAAATACACACTTGCTGGCAACCAGGCAGTGCCGGCAAGCACATTGTCGACTCTTTGCGTTAACTCGCTACTGCCTAGCAGTAATGGCCAAGTGTGGGCGCAATTAAATACTTGCTCAACCTTAAGGTCTACTAAAGACAACCAGTCTTGTAGCCTTTTTATAGAAACCGGCCTTGAAAGCCAAGGTAATTTTGATGAGAAGGTATTCAATAAGCGTCCTCCACCCCAAAGGCTGTATGGGTTAAATCCTACTACCAACAAATAGCCATTAGGTACTAAACATCGACTGGCTTCTTTAATTAGCTTTTGAGGTTGAGTACTGAGGTCTAAGGCGTGCTGCAAAACTATTACGTCGGTTGATTCACTTGGCAAAGGCCAGGCGGCTTCTTCAATACGCGCATCGCAGTTTGTCACTTGGTAAGCCCATGGTAAACCTAATCGAAACTGATGTTGCGTCCGGCTATAATTAAGAAAACGTGGACTAGGATCGATACCAGAATAAGAAAGATGACAGCCATAAAGTTGCTTTAGCCAGCTTTTTAGCCATTCGGCTTCTAGCGCTAAAAGGCGCTTTGTTGAGGCGTCATTTAACCAATCCGAATAGTGTTTTGGTTTTATTTCTTGTGGAATCTTATTAGCCATTGGTAATAACCTTGCTCATACTTCTAACTGTCTTTAGACTGAGCGAATTTTTGATGGTATCTATATTATGAAGGTTAGCACTTTATTACTAAGCACGGCAGTACCTTTAGTGTTTCTTACTGCCTGTTCAACCCAACCTAAAGTTGAACCTCAAGATGATTTTGTTACTTATGAAGATGTTACTTACCTTGAAGACAGTCAACCTGAAGAACAAGATCTAATAGAAAATGAATTTGACGATATTTGGAAACGCATCCCTACCCTTTATCAGTTAGATATCGATCAGGTCAATCCAAGAATCGAGTCGCAGTTAAGATGGTATGCCACCCATCAATCCTACTTAGACCGTATTTCAGAGCGTGGTAAGCGCTATTTATATTACATAGTCGAACAAATAGAAGAACGCGATATTCCTGCAGAAATTGCATTACTACCCATTGTAGAAAGTGCTTTTGAACCCTTTGCATACTCGCATGGCTTAGCGTCTGGTGTATGGCAGTTTATTCCATCAACCGGTCGTGCTTTTGGTTTGCATGAAGACTGGTGGTATGACGGTCGACGTGACATACGTGCTGCCACTGATGCTGCCATCACTTTCTTGTCAGCCTTACAAAGACAATTCGATGGCGATTGGGAACTGGCACTGGCTGCATACAACTCAGGTGCAGGTACTGTTCGCAGAGCCATCCGCAAAAACGAAAGATTAGGAAAACCTACTGACTTTTGGTCGCTACACTTACCTCGTGAAACCCGTGAATATGTCCCTAAACTTATCGCTTTAGCAAAACTATTAAGAGATGCCGATGAATATGGTGTGGTATTCAACAGAATTCCTAATGAGCCCTATTTTGCTGTGGTAGAAACTTATGGGCAGATTGATTTAGCCCAAATTGCAGAGCTGTCTCAAACAGACATAAATGAAATATATCAGTTAAACCCAGCTTATAAGCAATGGGCGACTCACCCTAATGGTCCGCATGAAGTCTTAATTCCTGTTGAAAAAGTAGAAGTCTTTAACGAAGGCTTAGCGCAGCTACCTGCTTCTCAACGAGTGCGTTGGCAGAACTATGTTGTAAAAAATGGTGATAACCTCAGCAGTATTGCTAAAAAGTTCAATACCTCGGTGTCAGCACTTATTCAAACAAACAATATTCGTGGCAACATCATCCGCGTCAACGATAATCTTTTAATTCCTAGCGCTCTACTTTCTGCTGATAACTACACACACAGCGAAGAGCAGCGTTTAAATAGAAAAATTGCTGCACGCCAACCTAAGAATGCTCAGCGAATAGATTACACCGTTCGTTCGGGCGACTCGTTTTGGAAGATTGCCCAATCGCATAAAGTATCAGTGTCTAATTTAGCTCGCTGGAATGGCATGGTACCTAAAGATTCATTAAGTGTTGGTCAAAACTTAATTATTTGGACTAATAACGCTTCAATACAGCCTCAAAAGCGTGAAGAAATTAGAAAAATTAATTACCGTGTACGACCAGGCGACTCACTGGCTCGTATTTCACAAAAGTTTAACGTCAGCCTGTCCGATGTAAAAAAATGGAACAGCAAACGTGCCAATCAAAAATATTTACAACCAGGACAAACACTAACTTTGTACGTAGACGTATTAAGTAACTAGTAGTTTGTGCCTATTCAGAAAAACATAATATTCAGTAAGGGCGTTGGCAACAGCGCCCTTTACTTGTAAGTTCTTCAATCAGATTAATAAAACAAATAAGGTATCTGCTATGGGTATGTTAGAAGGTAAAAAGGCCCTAATTGTTGGTGTCGCCAGCAAGTTATCTATCGCTTACGGTATTGCGGACGCATTTCACCGTGAAGGCGCGGAATTGGCGTTTACTTATCAGGGTGAAAAGTTAAAAGACCGTGTCGAAAAAATGGCTGCAAACTGGGGTTCTGATATTTGCTTGCCTTGTGATGTCGCTTCTGATGAAGAAATTGATGCAGTATTTGCTGAATTAGAAAAGCGCTGGGGTCATATTGATATTCTTATTCATGCCGTTGGTTTTGCTCCTGCTCACGAATTAGATGGAGATTATCTTGAAGCGACAACGCGTGAAGGATTTAAGATTGCCCACGACATCAGTGCCTACAGTTTTGTTGCTTTGGCAAAAGGCGCAAAGCCCTTAATGGAAGGCCGTAATGGCTCTATGCTGACACTCACCTACCATGGTTCACAACAAACCCTACCAAACTATAACGTAATGGGCTTGGCTAAGGCTGCGCTAGAGGCATCAGTACGCTATCTGGCTGGTAGCGTAGGTAAAGATGGCATACGCGTAAATGCTATCTCAGCAGGCCCTATTCGTACGCTGGCTGCCTCTGGTATTAAAAACTTCCGCAAAATGCTTAAGCGTAATGCTGATCGTGCTCCTCTAGGTCGCAATATTACGATTGAAGAAGTGGGCAATACCGCTGCATTTTTATGCTCTGATCTTGCTTCTGGAATTACTGCACAAACCATTTATGTAGATGGTGGCTTTAATACTTGTGCAATGAGCGCCGCTGAAATGGAAGACTCAGAATAGTCTTTGTTTGTGCTTTCAATAAAAAAGGGGCTAACGCCCCTTTTTTTATTTTACTTCATAACAGTGAATGATTAGTTTTGCTTAATCTTGCTGTTATCTCTAGACCAAGCTTGGAAGCTTAATAGTGACTTACGGCTATTAGCTTCACGCTCAGCAGCAAGTTGTTCGTTATCAACTTCAACATCAGCCCAGTTTTTCTTATCAATAGCGTTAAGTTTAACAACGGCGTATCCACCTTGAATGGCAACGCTTTTAACTTCGCCTGGCTTAATAGAGAACGCACGCTGTTGAACCATACGATCAGCGTCGGTATTTTGCGAGAAAGTCGTGGTAACTGCGTTCCACTTAACATTCTCATCATCACCTTTAGAAATTGCATCAGCTCTTTCTTTAGCTAGCTCTAAAGAGCGCGCAAAAGTAAGTTCTTCTACCACTGAATCTCTTACGTCACTCAACGGCAGTACGCTTTCAGGCTTATGCTCGTTGATGGCCAAAATTAACGCTGAATCCGCAAGCTCAATAACTGAACTGATTTCATTGTCGTATAAAACGTTACCAGCAAAACTTGCTTCACGCACGCTTTCAGACTCTGCAATACCTTCACCACTATCACGCTCAAACAATGGTGTTGTTTTAAGGGTTAATCCGGCTGTTTTAGCGGCTTCATCAATAGATAGTGCAGAGAAGGCTAAATCGGATAGTTCAATGATTTTAGCTTCATAGAGGTCATACGCTTTAGATTCACGTACTTCTGCAGCTAGAGTGTCTTTCATTTCTTCAAAAGACTCTAAGTCATCAGCAATGACTTTAGTGGCACGAATTAAGTGTATGCCAAAGTCTGTTTCAACTGGCTCAGAAACTTCACCTTCTGCTAAAGAATAAAGAGCATTCTCAAACAATTCATCAAAGCTGCCTCTTAGGGTAATACCTAAATCACCACCCGCTTCTTTGCTACCTAAGTCATCAGAGTATTCTTTAGCCAGTGCTTCAAAGCTTTCACCTTGATCGATACGTGTTTTCAACTCAGCCGCTAGCTCTTTAGCTTCCTTAAGAGAGCGATCAAAGGTTTCTAGAAGAATATGGCTTGCTTGACGTTGTTCATTGGCGCTTGCACGTAACTTGTAATCTTCATACGCATTGTTTAATTCAGCATCAGATACATCTAAGGTAGCTGCGAGATCTGCACGTTTCACTTCAACGTACTTAACGCTTACCATTTCAGGTACAGCAAAACGCTCTAAGCTGCTGTTATAGGCTTGTTCGATATCGTCTTCACTTAAAGACACTTGTTTAACAAACTCTTTAGCGTCTAACTCAACATATTCAAAGGTACGTTCTTCTGCGTCTAAAGCCGTTTTAAGCTTGGCAGAAAATGGCGTAGCAAAACCACTTAATGCAAAAGCTGCTTGTGACTGGTTAACAATAATGTCACTGGCTAATGCTTGACGATATTGTAATGGGCTCATACCGTTCATACGTAACACTTCAACATACTGGTCACGGTCAAAACGACCACCGTTTTGGAAGGCTGGTACACTGACAATTACTTCATCAACCATACGTGAAGACGCTGCTAAACCAAGCTTATTGGCTTGATTGAGGCTAATTTTCTCACTGATTAGTTGCTCTACTGCTGCCTGACGTAAAAACTGTTCATTGAATATATCTTCGTTGAACTGATCGCCAAATTGACGGCTAAGATTTGCGCGTTGCATTTCCATTGCCATAGCAATATCAGATTCTTTGATTTCGACACCGTCTACTTCAATAGCTGCTGGCTCACCACCACCCATTGTTACAATGCTTTCTACACCCCAAAGTGCAAATACGATAATGATGAAAGCAACAATGATCTTGGCAAGCGTCCCCTGTGCGTTGTTACGCATCGTTTGTAACATGCTCAATACACTCCTCTATTAGACAGTAGATTTTATTTTTCAGTGAGCTAAACAAAAAAGCGCATCAATGATGCGCTTTGACACTTAAGAGTTTATATCTATACAGATTAACTGCATATACTCTTATTTAGTTTACAGCGTCTTTTAGAGCCTTACCTGCTTTGAAGCTTGGCACTTTAGCTGCTGCAATTTGAATTTCTTCGCCAGTACGTGGATTACGGCCTGTGCGTGCTGCACGATCCTTAACTTGGAAAGAACCAAAACCAACAAGTGAAACCTGATCACCATTTTTAAGTGCAGTAGTAATGCTTTCTACCATTGCATCTAAAGCGCGACCTGCAGCCGCTTTTGAAAGATCTGCCGAAGCAGCGATTGCATCAATTAACTCAGACTTATTCACACTAATCCCCTTATGCTGTGTGTATTTTTTAACGTAATTGTCTGCGGCCTAGTTTGCTACAGTATATTAGTGCGTGAATTTATACCAAGCACTGAATAACGCGTCAAGACGCGTTAGTGGGTACTGGGCCTATTTAACTCATCTTTTTCACTGTTTGGTGTAGCTATTGGACTTGTCAAGGGCTTAAAGTCGTTTTCTAACGCAATTTCAAGCACTTCGTCTATCCATTCAGCGGTAACGATTTTTAGATCTGCAATGATATTTTCAGGAATATCTTTCAAATCTTTTTCGTTTTCCTTTGGAATAATGACGGTTTTAATTCCACCACGATGAGCCGCTAACAGTTTTTCTTTTAGACCGCCAATAGCCAGTACTTTGCCACGCAAGGTTATCTCACCCGTCATCGCCACATCGGCGAGCACAGGAATACCCGTAATAGCAGAAACTAAGGCTGTTACCATACCTATACCCGCGCTAGGGCCATCTTTAGGCGTTGCCCCTTCGGGTACGTGTACGTGTAAATCGTTTTTCTCAAAGAATTCATTGGTAATGCCAAACCCAGCGGCACGACTACGTACAACCGTTAATGCCGCCTGAATAGACTCTTGCATTACATCACCTAGTGAACCGGTTTTAACAATGCGACCTTTACCGGGCATAGCAGTAGATTCTAGAGTTAATAATTCGCCACCCACTGATGTCCAAGCAAGGCCCGTCACCTGCCCTACTTGATTTTCAACATCCGCTAACCCATAGCGATACTTAGGCGTACCTAAGTACTCTTCTAACAGATCAGCATCAATAACCTGTGTTTTCTGATTTTTTTCTAAAATATTTGACTTAACCACACGACGGCACAGCTTCGCTAGCTCACGCTCTAATCCACGCACACCTGCTTCACGGGTGTATAGGCGAATAACGGTTAGCAGTTGTTCGTCGGCTATTTTAATTTCATCTTTAGTTAAACCATTAGCCTTTATTTGCTTAGGCAGCAAATAACGTCGTGCAATGTTCACTTTTTCATCTTCGGTATAACCAGGGATGCGTATAACTTCCATACGATCTAGTAAGGGCGCAGGAATGTTCATACTGTTTGATGTACAAACAAACATTACATCAGACAGGTCGTAATCGACTTCAAGGTAATGATCGACGAAGGTGCTGTTTTGCTCGGGGTCTAATACTTCAAGCAAGGCTGATGCAGGGTCACCGCGATGATCCATTCCCATTTTGTCGATTTCATCGAGTAAAAACAGTGGGTTTTTAACACCAACTTTAGACATTCTTTGGACTAGCTTACCTGGCATGGCACCGATATAGGTACGACGGTGACCACGTATTTCAGCTTCATCACGCACACCACCGAGCGCCATGCGAATAAATTTACGATTCGTGGCACGTGCAATGGATTTACCCAATGACGTTTTACCTACCCCAGGTGGGCCTACTAAACACAAGACGGCACCTTTAACCTTTTTAACACGGCTTTGAACGGCTAAGTATTCGATTATACGGTCTTTAACTTCATCTAAACCGTAGTGGTCTGCGTCAAGAATCTCTTGCGCTTTAGCTAAGTCATGGCTTACGCGACTGCGCTTTTTCCATGGGATATTAATAAGCCAATCCAAATAGCTACGTACCACTGTTGCTTCAGCAGACATAGGAGACATCATCCTAAGCTTTTTAAGCTCTGCTTGAGCCTTTTCTAGGGCTTCAGCGGTCATTCCAACCGACTCAATGCTCTTAGCTAATGCTTCAAACTCGTCTTGGCCATCTTCAGTGTCTTGTAATTCTTTCTGAATCGCTTTGATCTGCTCGTTTAAATAATACTCGCGCTGGCTCTTTTCCATCTGTTTTTTAACACGGCCACGAATACGCTTTTCAACTTTAAAGAGGTCGATCTCTACTTCCATTAAGCCCATTAAGTGTTCGATGCGTTCTGTTACATCAATAATTTCTAAAACTTTTTGTTTCTCATCGAGCTTTAAAGAAATATGCGCGGCTATTGTATCTGCCAAAATATCTGCATCATCGATATGGCTAATGGTAGAAAGCACTTCATTAGGGACTTTCTTGGATAATTGAACATACTGCTCAAAATGATTCGTTAAAGTATGCAGTAAGACTTCGTTTTCTTTTTCTGTAAGCTCACTACCCGCAACAGGTGTCACATCACCCACAAAGTAATGCTCTAAATCATCAAGGGAATTTAAGTTTGCACGCTGCTGCCCTTCTACTAACACTTTAACGGTGCCATCAGGAAGCTTTAACAGCTGCAATATTGTTGCAATAGTACCTACAGGGTAAACCGAATCGATATCTGGGTTATCGACATCGGCATCTGTCTGAGCAACCAGGAATATTTGCTTACCATTTTCAGAGGCCTCTTCTAATGCTCGTATGGATTTTTCACGCCCAACAAACAATGGAATAACCATAGATGGAAAAACAACGACATCTCGTAAGGGTAACAATGGAAAATTTTGTTGTGACATTAAAAATGACCTAATAGCGATAAATATTTGTTTACTATCTCAGTATATGGGGACGAATATCAAGAATTACAAACACATAAACAAAAAAAGGAGCCGAAGCTCCTTTTTGTTGCTTAATTACTGCCTGGTGAGACCTTATCTACATCAGAGTTACCGTAAATAATCAAAGGGTCAGCACCGTCGGTAATGACGTTAGCCTCAATAACGACTTTACTCACATGCTCTTCTGATGGGATTTCGTACATTATTTCTAATAACGCACCCTCCATTATTGAGCGTAAGCCACGTGCACCCGTCTTTCTTTCCATCGCAAGTTTAGCAATGGCAGAAAGTGCTTCTTCACGGAACTCTAACTCGACACCTTCCATTTCAAACAGCTTCTGATACTGGCGCACCAGAGAGTTTCTTGGCTCGGTCAGAATTTGCATAAGCGCGGATTCATCAAGCTCATCTAAGGTAGCAATCATTGGTAAACGACCAATAAATTCAGGGATTAAACCAAACTTAACTAAGTCGCCAGATTCTATTTCGCGTAAAATCTCACCAACGGCTTTAAGATCGTCTTTACCTTTCACTGAGGCAGTAAAACCAATACCACTCTTTTCAGAGCGTTCACGAATAATTTTATCTAGCCCAGCGAAAGCACCACCACAAATAAACAAGATATTAGCAGTATCTACTTGCAAAAACTCTTGCTGCGGATGCTTACGGCCGCCTTGCGGAGGAATAGATGCAACCGTACCTTCAATCAGTTTTAATAGCGCCTGCTGAACACCTTCACCTGATACGTCACGCGTGATCGATGGGTTATCGGATTTACGTGAGATTTTATCGATTTCATCAATGTAGACAATGCCACGTTGTGCTTTTTCGATATCGTAATCACATTGCTGTAAAAGCTTTTGAATAATGTTTTCAACATCTTCACCCACATAACCTGCTTCGGTTAGAGTGGTCGCATCTGCAATAGTAAAAGGTACGTTCAATAGTCGAGCTAAAGACTCTGCCAGCAGTGTTTTACCACTACCTGTTGGACCAATAAGTAAAATATTACTTTTAGACAGCTCTACATCACTGGTTTTTTCACTGTGCTGCAGACGCTTATAGTGGTTGTACACTGCCACCGCTAAAACTAATTTAGCTTTATCTTGGCCGATAACGTACTCATCTAATGTGTCTTTAATTTCTTTTGGCGTAGGCAACTTGTCTGAAGGTGCTTTACTCTCACTTTCTTGCACCTCTTCACGAATAATGTCGTTGCATAGATCAACGCATTCATCACAAATAAATACAGAAGGACCTGCAATTAATTTGCGAACTTCGTGTTGGCTTTTTCCACAGAATGAACAGTACAACAGTTTACCGTCACTCTTGCCTTTAATATCGTCGGTCATTCGACTGCCTCATTGTTCTTTGACATATCTTTATATGGGTACTATTTCTGACTATTTCAAGGACTAGCCGCGATTAGTAACCACTTGGTCAATTAGCCCATAGGCTAGCGCTTCTTCTGCATCCATAAAGTTATCACGCTCAGTATCGGCTGCAACTTCTTCTACAGGACGTCCAGTATGATATGCCATAATTTTATTTAAACGGTCTTTTGTGTCTTGGATATTCTTCGCATGAATCTGAATATCTGTCGCTTGACCCTGTGCACCGCCACTTGGTTGGTGAATCATAATACGTGAGTTAGGGACACTTAAACGCTTACCTTTAGCACCGGCTGCTAATAAGAATGCACCCATACTGCAAGCCTGTCCAATTACCATTGTACTTACATCAGGCTTAATAAATTGCATTGTGTCATAGATTGATAGACCAGCAGACACAGAACCACCCGGTGAATTGATATAAAGGTGGATGTCTTTATCTGGGTTTTCAGACTCTAAAAATAATAGTTGCGCCACGACTAAGTTTGCCATGTGGTCTTCGACTGGACCCACTAAAAATATAACGCGCTCTTTTAGTAAACGGGAATAAATATCATAGGCACGCTCACCACGAGCGGATTGCTCTACGACCATTGGCACTAAACCGCCAGCTGCACGAATTAGTTCTGCTTGTTGTGTTATATCAGTCATTCGATCCCGTACTCCCTTAAATTAATCTTAATTTACAAAAATAGCCGCAGGGATAGCGGCTATTTTTCAGTGTAGCCAGTAATTGGCTTGTTGTCAGTTACCTGTGAAGTATTATGCAGGCTGATTAGCAGCTTGGATAACCTCTTCATAGGTCGCTTCAACTTGGCTCACTTTTGCAGATGCTAATACTTTATCAACCACCTGAGACTCTAAAGCTAGCGCTTGAATCTGAGATTTTTGTTGTTCGTTATTAGCGTAAAAATCACGAACTTCTTGCGGGTTTTCATAAGTAGAAGCCATTTCTTCAATTAGCTCGTTTACTTTGTCTTCAGAAGGTTCGATGTCATTGCTTTCAATAACAGCATTCATTAATAGACCGACTTGAACGCGCTTAGTTGCTTGATCTTTAAATAATTCGGCAGGTAAACGGCTAGGATCCATGTATTCTGCACCACCAAACTGTTGTACAGCTTGTTGGCGAAGACGGTCAATTTCTTGATCAACCAGTGAAGCAGGAACGTCGATTTCGTTGTTCGCTAACAAACCATCAATCACTTGTTGCTTGGTGATTGCTTCAAGAGCACGTTTTAGTTCACGCTCCATATTTTTACGAACTTCGCCACGGAACTCTTCTTCGCTTTCAGCTTCTACGCCAAATGTTTTAAAGAACTCTTGGTTCATCTCTGGCAGCTCAGGCTTTTCAACAGCTTTAACAGTCACTTTAAACTGAGCTGGTTTACCTTTTAACTCTTCCTTGTGGTAATCCTCAGGGAAGTTAACGTCTAAGGTTTTCTCGTCTTCTGCTTTAGCGCCCACTAGACCTTCTTCAAAGCCAGGGATCATAGAATTCGAGCCCAGTGTTAGGCTGTAATCTGTTGCACTACCACCTTCGAACACTTCACCGTCGATAGAACCTTCGAAATCGATAATGACACGGTCACCATCAACAGCTGCTTCTTCAGACTTTTCCCAGTTAGCATTTTGCTTCTGTAAAGTCTCAAGCATTGTATTAATGTCTTCTTCTTTAACTTCAGAAGTTTTTTGCTCTACTTCAATAGCAGAGAAGTCGCCAAGAGTGATTTCTGGGTATACTTCGAACGTTGCTTTAAACTCTAGATCTTTACCTTCTTCATCAACCGTTGGTTCAAAGCTTGGCATACCTGCCAATTTCACTTCTTCTTTTTGAACAGCTTCAAAGAAAGCTTGTTGCATTTGCTGATATACCGCTTCAAGACGCGCTTGTTTACCAAACATACGCTTAGCAACATTAGCAGGTAGTGGTTTGCCTTTACGGAAGCCGTTAATTTTTTGGCCTTTGGCAATGCGCTTCAGCTCACTTGTTACAGTTTGTTCCACTTGCTCTGCTGGAACACCAATGGTCATAACACGCTGAAGACCAGAAGTAGTCTCGATGGACACTTGCATACTTGCCTCTCATATAAAATTCAAAGTTTAGACACAACACAACTTGATGTTGTAAATTTATAAAGGCGCGAATTATAGCCTAAGCTCGGCTATGATTGAACCCATAAAAATTAGTTTGTTTGCACGAATAGAATTAAGTTAGCGAAAGCTAATGTTTAATAAGGATATAAAGGGGAGTTTTTTAATTGGGGTGGCCGACGGGGATCGAACCCGCGACAACAGGAATCACAATCCTGGACTCTACCAACTGAGCTACGGCCACCAGATATAAATTTGCCAGCGTCGCCTTTATTGGCGCACCCGGCAGGGATTGAACCTGCAACCCTCGGCTTAGAAGGCCGATGCTCTATCCAATTGAGCTACGGGCGCATTTCAATACTAGAAATGAAGTTGGTCGGGGTAGAGAGATTCGAACTCCCGACACCCTGGTCCCAAACCAGGTGCGCTACCAGACTGCGCTATACCCCGACTTCAAACTTGCTTGCTGAGTTATTCTCTGCAAGTGCGGCGCATAGTATACAGACCTCAGACCCTCGTCAACTACTTTTTTCAAATATTTTAAAAATAACTGCTTTTCGATTAAATATTAATCAAATCAGTAGGTTAAACCGCAAAATTGTACTTTTTATAGACAATTCATTGAGGTATCACCAATAGCTCACTTACCTCTATATAAATCACCCACCCTACTTTGGTTTTAATTAACTGCGCACTATCTTCATTGAGTTTATGTATTAAAAGTGAGAAAATCGCGCGCCTATCTTCTCTATACTATGTAATAGGCTTATTGACTAATGACTGCCAAACTAATCGATGGTAATGCTAGAGCAAAGGCAATTCGTGAAACTATCAAGCAGCGAGTACAGACTCGTTTAGATAACGGCCTGCGCGCACCGGGTCTTGCTGTTATCTTAGTTGGTAATGATCCTGCTTCTGAAGTTTACGTGTCACACAAACGGAAAGATTGCGAGCAAGTAGGCATTATTAGTAAAGCATTTGACTTACCTAGCAGCACAAAACAACAAGAACTGCTGAATTTAATTGATGAACTTAATAACGATGCCGACATTGACGGTATTCTTGTTCAACTTCCGTTGCCTGCAGGCTTACATGCCGATGAAATTCTTGAGCGTATCGACCCCACTAAGGATGTCGATGGCTTCCATCCTTTTAACGTTGGTCGCTTAGCACAAAGAATGCCCTTATTACGTCCTTGCACACCCGCTGGTGTTATCGACTTATTAGAAGGTACAGGTGTCGATCTACACGGTCAAAATGCGGTTATTGTTGGGGCTTCTAATATTGTTGGTCGCCCAATGGGATTAGAGCTGCTTCTTAAAGGCAGCACGGTAACTACTTGTCACCGTTTTACTAAAGACACTGAGCAGCATGTACGTCGTGCCGATATCGTAATCGTAGCAGTTGGAAAACCTGGTATCGTTAAAGGTGAGTGGATTAAAGATGGTGCCATTGTTATTGACGTTGGCATTAACCGCTCGGCCGACGGCAAACTGATTGGTGATGTCGATTTTGACGAAGCCGCTAAGCGTGCCTCATATATTACGCCAGTTCCTGGCGGCGTTGGCCCCATGACACGCGCCAAGCTTTTAGAAAATACGCTTTATGCATGCGAAGAGCTGCATAAGAAATAATATTGCTTTCATAAACATAAACAGCATAAAAAAAGCGGGCTAAATTGAATTGCCCGCTTTTTTTATTGTTAGCTTTTAGACCAAGTAGTGCCTTCCGGTCCGTCTCTAAGCACAATGCCTTTTTGTAGCAACTCATCACGCACAGCATCCGCTGTGGCGAAGTCTTTATCTGCTTTAGCCTGAGTGCGCTTATCAATCATCTCTTGAATCCAAGCGTCTGTTTCAGAGTTACCACCTTGTAGATAAACTTGGGGATCAGATTGTAAACAACCTAATACTCCTCCTAAAAAGCGTAACTGACCTGCTAGTGCAGCCTGCTCTTCCCCACTACTCTTATTAATGGTACGAGCAAGATCAAACAGTACAGCAATAGCTTCTGGCGTATTAAAGTCATCGTCCATGGCTGCATGGAAACGGCTCGAATATTCGTTATCAATATCGGCTACTTCACCAATCTTTACCCCTAACAATGCGTTGTAAAAACGCTCAAGCTTAGCCTGCGCCTCTTTCAAGCTGTCTTCAGAGTAATTAATGGCACTGCGATACTGACTCGATAGCAAAAAGAAGCGTACTACTTCAGCAGAATACTTCTCTAATATCTCACGAATAGTAAAAAAGTTACCTAATGACTTGGACATCTTTTCGCCATCAACTCGCACCGCACCAGCGTGCATCCAAGTGTTGGCATAAGATGCATCATGAGCTGCTTCAGATTGAGCAATTTCGTTCTCATGGTGCGGGAATTTTAAGTCTGGGCCACCACCATGAATATCAAAGCTCTCACCTAGGCACGAGTGCGTCATTGCCGAGCACTCAATGTGCCAACCAGGACGACCAATTCCCCAAGGAGAATCCCAATGCGGCTCTTCTTTCTTAGCAGCTTTCCAAAGAACAAAGTCTAGTGGATCGCGCTTGCGCTCATCTACTTCAATACGCGCTCCTGAAGACAACTCGTCAAGCACCTTGCCAGATAGCTTACCGTAATCTTCAAATTTTCTAACGGCGTAATACAAGTCGCCATTAGGAGCCGCATAGGCATAACCTTTGCTTTCAAGGGTTTGGTTTAACTGAATAATCTCATCGATATGATCAGTGGCTTTAGGCTCAGCATCTGGGCGCTCAATCCCTAAAGCATCAGCATCTTTATGCATTTCTGCAATAAAACGCTCAGTAAGCTCGGTGATGCTTTCGCCATTTTCATTAGCTCGAGTAATGATTTTGTCATCTATATCGGTAATATTTCGAATATAGTTAACTTCGTAACCTTTATGCTTCAGGTAACGTACGATTACATCAAAAGCGACCATGACACGGGCATGCCCAAGGTGACAGAAGTCATAAACCGTCATACCACACACATACATTCCGACCTTGCCTGGTACTAAAGGCTTAAAGGTTTCTTTTTGGCGCGTTAACGTATTGTAAATCTGCAAACTCATAATTAACCCTGACTTAATTCTTTATCTTCACGTAACCCGATGGTTAAGTTAAATACCGGTGAGCCGGGTTTGTGATCGTAACGATCCGCAACGAAATAACCTTCACGCTCGAACTGGAAATTAGATTCTGGTGCAGCGTCTAATAAAGCTGGCTCAACCCATGCAGTGACCACCTGCAATGAATCAGGATTAACGTAATCCATAAAGTCACCATCAGTTTTGTCTGGGCTAGCGTGGGTAAACAAACGACCATACATACGTAGCTCAGCTTGTTTAGCATGAGAAGCAGACACCCAATGAACCACACCTTTAGGTTTAATATCATCCGCAGGGTTTTTACCTAGGGTATCTTCAATTAACTGAGCACGAACTAAGGTAACGTTACCTTCCGCATCTTTTTCGTAGTCGGTAGCTTCGATTACATATGAGTTACGTAAGCGAATACGGTTGCCTGGTGTCAGTTTTTTCTTAAACTTCTTGCTGTATTCTTCTTTAAAGTCGGCCTGATCAATATAGATTTCTTTGGTGAATGGAATCTTACGCGTCCCAAGCTCTAACTCATGATGATACGCGGCATCTAGCATTTCTAAATGATCGTCATCTAGGTTTTCAATAATCACTTTTAAGGGATTAATAACGGCCATTGCTCGTGGAGCGTTGTTGTTTAAATCGGTACGTACTGCGTGCTCAAGCATGGCAATTTCAACCATACCATCACTACGAGTAACACCAATCATATCGCAGAATGTACGTAATGAAGCTGGTGTAAATCCACGACGACGCATACCAGAAATCGTTGGCATACGTGGATCGTTCCAACCGCTAACTACGCCCTCATCAACCAGCAATTTAAGTCTGCGTTTAGAGGTAACAGTGTAGTCTAAGTTTAAACGACCAAACTCGTACTGCTTTGGCTGTGCAGGCACAGGCAGATTATCGATAAACCAGTCGTATAAAGGTTTGTGATCTTCAAACTCTAAGGTACACACTGAATGTGTAATACCTTCAATGGCATCCGACTGGCCATGAGTGTAGTCATAGGTAGGATAAATACACCATTTATCAGCAGTTTGGTGGTGATGTGCTTTACGAATACGGTACATAATAGGGTCACGCATATTCATATTTGGTGACGCCATATCAATTTTTGCACGTAACGCTTTTGCGCCTTCATCAAACTCGCCTAAGCGCATACGCTCAAACAGATCTAAGTTTTCTTCAACCGAACGATCACGATAGGGACTGTTTTTACCAGGTTCAGTTAACGTGCCGCGATATTCACGTGCTTCTTCTGCACTTAGATCACAAACATAAGCTTTGCCTTCTTTAATTAAGTGAATGGCCCACTCATGAAGCTGGTCAAAATAATCGGATGCGTATCTAACGTCCCCTTCCCACTCAAACCCAAGCCAGTTAACGTCTTCTTTAATTGCATCAATGTATTCTTGGCTTTCCTTTTCAGGGTTAGTGTCGTCAAAACGCAAATTACAAACACCACCAAATTGTTTGGCTAATCCAAAGTTCAAGCAAATGGATTTCGCGTGTCCAACGTGAAGGTAGCCATTAGGTTCAGGAGGAAAACGTGTAACAATCTTTGTGTGCTTGCCACTATCTAAGTCATCTTGAATTATTTTGGCAATAAAATTGTTATTAATTGCGATTGAGTCAGTCATAACCTTCCGTTCTTTTATAGATGCAAATTAGAGACAGCAGAAAGCGGCCGTCCTTTGTAAGTATTTAGCTAAGAGTATAACAGTGTAATGATAAGAATAATTCACTGCTAATTGAGCAAAACAAAACCTTTCTACCCATGCTTTGCCGCAGAAAAACGGGTATTATACGCTGTCTTAAAGATTACCGATACTTTCAAAACAATAGAGGCACAGTATGATTTTGTTAAAAACAAACATGGGTGACATTAAAGTCGAATTAAACCATGAGAAAGCACCTAAAACAGCAGCAAACTTTGAGCAATATGTAAAAGAAGGCTTTTACGATGGTGTAATTTTTCACCGTGTTATTGATGGCTTCATGATCCAAGGCGGCGGCATGGAACCAGGCATGAAGCAAAAACAAACTCGTGCAACTATTGAAAACGAAGCCGACAACGGTCTAAAAAATGAAGTGGGTACACTAGCTATGGCTCGCACCATGGATCCTCACTCAGCCAGTGCCCAGTTTTTCATTAACGTCGCTGATAATGACTTCCTAAACCATACAGGCAAAAACACCCATGGTTGGGGATATGCAGTGTTTGGCAAAGTAGTAGAAGGCATGGACGTAGTTAACCGTATCAAAAGCGTTAAAACCGGCAGCAGCATGGGACACCAAGACGTGCCTGTTGAAGACGTTATTATCGAAAAAGCTGAAGTTATTGCGTAATTATTCGCAAAACGCGTCATGAGAGGGGGTGGGAACCCCCTCCTACACACTAATTAATCGTTACCTTACTACTTATGTCTACATATTTTATTTCTGATTTACACCTCCAAGAAGCACACCCTCAAATGCTGCAAGGCTTTTATGATTACTTAAGTAATCTTAACGATGCTAAAGCTTTATATATTTTGGGAGACTTCTTTGAAGTATGGATAGGTGACGACTACGAAAACGATTTAATTATTGGTGTTAAAAGCGCCTTAAAGGCATTGAGTGAGCGTGGCACTAAAATTCATATCATGCATGGCAATCGTGACTTTTTAATTGGTGAAGATTTCTGTAAACAAACCAATAGCACCCTACTGCCCGACCCTAGTGTCATTGACTTAGATGGTACAAAGGTTCTTTTAATGCACGGTGATAGCATGTGCACTAAAGATGCTGCTTATATGAAGATGCGTCCGATGTTACGCAACCCTATGATGCAAAAGCAGTTACTCAGCCAAACCATTGAGCAGCGTTTAGCCATGGCAACTCACATGCGTGGAGAGAGCCAAAAAGGCAATCAAATGAAGTCTGATGAGATTATGGACGTTACGCCTGAAGAAGTAGACAGAGTTATGACTGAACATGGTGTTCACACCCTTATTCATGGTCATACACATCGTCCATACGACCATTACTGGCAGCATGAAAATCAAGACAGACGAAGAATTGTATTAGGCGATTGGTCAGATACTAATGGTTGGCAGATTAAACACACCACAGAATCGGGCTTTGTATTAAGCAAGTTTAGCTTTTAAAGAGTCTATGGAAATACCTGTGGCTCTGGTTCCAGAGTCACACCAAACCTTTCTTTAATGTTGGTAATTATTTTATCTTTTAAATCGACCACTTCTTGATAGGAAGCCTGTCCATTAGTGGTTAATACTAATGCCTGCTTTTCATGCATTCGTACATTCCCTAACCACTTACCCTTCCAACCGGCTTGCTCAATTAACCATCCAGCCGCGACTTTTACCATGCCGCCCTTTTGCTGGTAATGAGGCAGTTCAGGGTGCAAGCGAACAAGTTCAGATGCTTGTTTGGCACTAATAATTGGATTTTTAAAAAAAGAGCCCGCATTAGGGATAGATTTAGGGTCAGGTAATTTACTACGTCGAGTGTCACATACTGCCTGGATTAAGCTTGATGCATTCACATTTTGAAGTTGTTGTAACGGACCATAACTTAAGACGGGATTAAAAATTTTATTCAGACGGAAAGTAACGCGCGTGATAATAAAATCATTTTTAAGCTCGTGTTTAAAAATAGAATCACGATAACCAAAATTACACTCTTCAGCCGTTAAAATAACCGCTTGACCAGTGCTAATTTGTACGCCCTCAATCTGTTCAATAAAGCTTTTAACTTCAACGCCATAAGCACCAATATTTTGTATAGGTGCGGCCCCTACTGATCCTGGAATAAGAGCTAAATTCTCTAAACCATGACCGTATTCAATGCTTTCTTGAACCCATTGATGCCAATTTTTACCTGCTTCAACCACTACCCAAATATGAGCATCATCTTGTTCAAGCAGCTTCACTCCCTCCATGGCTGACTGAAGCACTAAGCCATCGATATCATTAGCAAGAAGTACGTTAGACCCTTCTCCTAATACATAAACCGAGATGTTATTCTCTTTCGCTTTATCAAGTAAGCCAAGCAACTCCATCTGCGACGCAAAGCGTGCAAAGACCTTGGCCTTAGCAGGTAATGCTAAAGTGTTTAATCGTTGCAGCTCATAATTAGTTTGCATAATGATTAAGCAAGCTTCTGTTTAAGCTCAAGGGCTAGGTTGTCACAAGCGGTTTCAAGAAGATCGAGAACCGTTTGAAACCCTTCTTCACCACCATAATAAGGGTCAGGTACTTCCGTAATGCTTTTATCATTACCAAAGCGTTCCAGTATAAGCTCTGGCTGCGTACGTACCTTGCCACTGGGCATAAACTCTTTCATATTTTCAATGTTTGATTTATCCATCGCTAACACATAATCAAACTTATCAAAGTCTTCAGCCACGACCTGGCGGGCACGTAGGTTGCTAATATCATAGCCACGAGCTGCGGCGGCAGCCTGTGAGCGCTGATCTGGCGCTTTGCCAATATGCCAATCACCGGTTCCAGCCGAGTCAACCGTTACTTTTTCGTCTAACCCATGCTCAGCAAGCTTTTTACGAAGCATTCCGTCGGCACTGGGTGATCGACAAATGTTTCCAAGACATACAAATAAAACGTTCATAACAACTCTTCTAACTAGGCGTTGGCTTTATCTAACTTTTCTTCTTCACTCATACGGCGTGCTTCACCCTCTAACATAACGGGCACACCATCTTTAATTGGGAAGGCAAGGCCATCAAAGGTACAAAATAACTCTTGTGAGGCACTGTCGTATTTAAGCTCGCCCTGGCATTGTGGGCACACTAACATGCTTAATAATTGCTTATCCATTTTTCTGTCCCTTATTACTTAATTCATTTAATAACGTTATCACTTTATCTTGGCTAGCGTCTTCTAAGACTGCATCTACTTTTAAATACCACCAATGATCTTCAGCAAAGGATTGGCATTTCACCCAATCCTTTTCAGTCATCACTAACATTTTATTGATTGTAGAAAATGCAAAATCCTCAATAGTAAAGGCATGGTGATCGGCAAAAGCATGTAAGTTTGTGATAGCGCCAAGCCCCTGCAATGTTTGCTCAAAGCGTTGAGGGTTACCGATACCACAGATAGCATCAACCTCAAGATTTGAAAGGTGCTCTAATGGCAGTTCGGTGCCAGTTTTCGCATTAATTAACGCACTGGCTTGTACTGTAAAATCACTGCCGTTTACCAGTATTAAATCGACACTTTGCTGGCGACTCACAGGCTCTCTTAATGGGCCAATGGGTAATAACCATCCATTACCAAAGCGACGTTTGCCATCAACCACTAGTATTTCAGCATCACGCGCCAGCGCATAGTGCTGCATACCATCATCACTAAAGATTATATTAACGCCCTGCTCTATCGCTTTTTCAGCGGCTTGACGTCTATTAGGATCAACCACAACCGGACAACCCAAGCGATGATAGAGTAAATAAGGCTCATCACCCGACTCTGAAACCGTTGTTTTAGGCGTTAAACTTAACGGGTAACAGTGGCTTTTGCCGCCATATCCTCTGCTAATAACCCCGGGGGTTAAGCCAAGTTGTCTAGATTGCTCTACTAAATAGGTAATTAAAGGAGTTTTTCCCGTTCCACCCACTGTTATATTGCCAACGACAACCACGGGTACTGGATAGTTTTTTTGAGAAGACATTAAGAAAAAACGGCGCTTAAGAAAGGTAAACAAGGCAACCAGTAACCACAAAGGCAACAACCAAAGGTTATACCACGCTGACTTGTACCAATTCTGCTCAATACGTAACGCCAGTTTTTTCATGCTTAATTTTGAAACTGTATTTTATGAAGCTGAGAATAAAGACCATCAAATGCCATTAGCTCTTCGTGGCTACCGTCTTCTTTTACTTCACCGTCATCAATCACGACTATTCGATCTACATTCTCAATAGTGCTGAGCCTGTGTGCGATTACGAAAGTAGTACGCCCCTTCATTACTTCATCTAAAGCGGCCTGAATATAACGTTCAGATTCAGTATCTAGCGCGGAGGTTGCCTCATCTAAAATTAAGATAGGTGCGTTTTTAAGAATCGCACGGGCAATAGCAATACGTTGACGCTGACCACCCGATAAAGTCGTCCCGTTATCCCCTACTAAAGTATCGTAACCATGCGGAAGCTTACTAATGAAATCATGGGCAAAGGCTGCCTTAGAGGCGGCGATAATTTCTTCATCGGATTTATCAGATAGCTCACCGAAAGCAATATTACTGCGTATAGTGCCGTTAAATAAAACCACTTGCTGACTTACTATGGCGATATGCTTGCGTAGGCTCTGTAAGGTAACTTCCTGGGTATCCACACCATCTATTAGAATCTGCCCTGAAGTAAGCTCGTAAAAACGTGGTAGCAGGTTGACCAAGGTCGTTTTACCACTGCCCGAACGCCCGACTAAAGCAACTGACGTGCCTGGCTTTATGTTTAAGGAAATGTCTTTAAGAGCATCGGTTTCAGCTTTTTGATAACGCAGACGAACGTCTTTAAATTCTACATGACCTTCATGAGCTACTAACTCTTGAGTGCCATTATCGGGTTCTGGTTTCATGTCTAATATTTCGAACACGGATGCTGCAGCAGCCATACCCTTTTGAATCATGCCATTAACATCGGTAACACTGCGTAAGGGCTTAGCAATTAAAGCAGCAGCCGTAATAAACTGAAGAAACTCTGCGCCCGTCATGGTGTTAGCAGAAACACGCTGAAACATAATAAAGATCATTACACCTAACCCAGTTGCAACGACTTGCTGACTAACAGGAACGTTAATGGCATCGGTTAAACCAAACTTTAGTGCTTGGCGACGATTGTCATTACTGGCTTTAGCAAAGCGCTTTTGCTCAATCTCTTTTGCTCCGTAGGTTCTTACCTCACGGTACCCACTGATGCTTTCGTTCGTTACTTGAGTAACATTACCCATAGCACGTTGAATGCGATGACTATAACGGCGAAAGAACTTACTCGCGGCAGAAACAGTTAAGCCAATGATGGGGGTAATTGCTATAAAGACTAACGTAAGAGTAAAGTCTAAATAAATTAGGTACCCAAATAACAGCAGTACGGTCATCCCTTCTTGAATCAAGGTGGTTAGTGATCGTGTTGAAGCCTCTGTTACTTGTTCAACATCGTAAGTAATACGAGAAATCATGCGTCCACTGGACTCATTGTCGTAATACTCACTGGGTAAGCTCGTCATACTATTAAACAATTGCGTGCGCAACGAATGGACAACGTTACGCCCAACCACCGCAATAAAGAACTTGCCCAAAAATGTGCCAATACCACGAAAGAAAAATATTCCGAATAAACTGGCTATTAAAAAGTAAATTTTATCGTCTGTAGGATCATTCAGTGTTTCCTCCATCAAGCCCATCATATGAGCCAATAACGGATTCGACGCCGCATAAATGATAAAACCTATGATTGCCAACAGAAATGCAAACTTATGCGGCAGTACATAGGTTAAAAGACGTTTATATAAATACCCAGTAGATTCTTTTATCATTTCATTATTCGCTTTCAGATGCTTGTCGCGTAGTAATACTTAAATTAACTAAGCCTAGCTGACCAGCAGCATCCATGGCTTTCACAACAGCTTCGTGTGGTGTTTTAGCATCAGCAGTAATAATTACCGGTACCCTGGTTTGCTGACCTAATTCCTTTTGCAGCGCACGCTTCAAAATATCGAGCTGTTGGTTCACCAGTTGTTGTCCATTGATGCTGTAGTGCCCTGTGCTTGATATTACAATCTCGATAGGACTATTAGGTGTGCCTTCAGTGGCTGCACTAGCCTCAGGCAAGTCGATGGTTAAGTGGGATTCTTTTGTGAAGGTGGTCGACACCATAAAGAAAATCAACAGAAGAAACACCACGTCCAACATGGGGGTAAGGTTAACATCAACCGCATCAGTAGGTTGTCGCTTAAATTTCATTATTACGCTGCCTCAGAGTCGGCTACTTCACGATCACCTTGCAATACGTCTACTAGTTTAGTGGCTTCTTGCTCCATGAACACTACAATTTCATCAACACGACGTGTAAGAATTCTATGAGCAACTAAAGCTGGAATAGCCACCATCAAGCCCGCAGCGGTTGTTACTAGAGCTTCAGAAATACCACCAGCAAAAGCACCTGCATTTCCGGTACCTTGCAATACAATTTGGTTAAACACTTCAATCATACCGAAGACAGTACCTAACAAACCAATTAGGGGAGAAACACCAGCTATGGTTCCTAGCGCGTTCAAATAACGTTCCATGTAGTGGACTTCAACTGAAGCCGCTTCTTGAATGCTTTCTTTCATTAAATCTCGGCCATGACGAGCATTGACAAGACCAGCCGTAAGTACACGACCAAGAGGACTGCTTTCACGCAACTCTTTAAGTCGACTTGAATTCAATTGATCGTTTTTCATCCAGCCCCAAACGCGACTTAATAAATCAGCCGGTGCTATCTGATTTCTACGTAACGTCCAAAAGCGCTCTGCAGTGATAGCCAACGCTAATACAGAACATAGAATCAACGGCCACATTAAAAAACCGCCGCTTTGGATGATCTCCCACATATGAATTTTCCTATAAAAAAATTTGCCTGTACTCTAACACAGCTTTGCTTAACGGATAAGTATAAAAAGCTGCTATTTAGTTCCCCGAAGATTGCCTCCAAGCAGGCTGCAAGCCATCTCGCATTGTTTTAACACTGCCCTGTTGCGTTAAAACAATAGCCCCTTTATCAGCTGTATTTAGCCAATCTATATTTAATTGTTCCAAACGGTCTATAACTTGCTTAGTTGGATGGTTAAAGGCGTTGTTAAACCCTGCTGAAATCCAAGCCTGCCTAGGCGCAACGGTTTGTAAAAATATCTTAGATGAACTTGTATCACTTCCGTGATGCGACACAACTAAAATATCAGAAGCTAGCTCCTTACCGTACTGTCGTATTAAATCGTACTCAACAGCCTTGCTAATATCGCCTGTTAACAGGAAGCGGTTACCAAACCACTCCACCTGAACAACACAAGAGCGATTATTGTTGTTATCAGGAAGACGAGACCAAGCAGTATCATTCAAGTTTAGATAACGGTATAAAATATCTGGAGTTAATACCTGCCAGCGCGCAGGCTCCATACTGCATAAATGATAGTCTTGGCCAGTATGTGCTAATGACTGGCCGGAATATATTTCTGAAGTTAAGAAATTATTTATTATCGACTCTGTACCACCAGCATGGTCATTATCATTATGACTCACAATTAACACATCTATGTCACTAACAGCGTGCTTATTTAATACTGGCGTAATGATTGACTCTCCGGTATCAAACGACCCCATAAAAGGACCAGTATCGTATAAGAGTGTGTGCATGTCTGAATTAAAAAACACGCTTTGCCCCTGCCCTACATCTACCATCATGGCAACGGGAAAATTTTTAGCCGGTACAGTAAAAAGAATAATCATCACGCTAATAATTACCCCCGCTGCCAAGAGGTAAGACACCCCTCTTCTTAGTAACCACAGCAATAGCGGCCATAAAATCAGTGATATGGTGGGTAATACAATCAACCGAGATAACGGTATAAAATCAATTTGACTAATAATTTCCCAATAAACCGAACCGGCAACACTCAGTAGCTCGGCCAACAGATCTGCAGGCACAAATAAGGTTAATAAACTCAAAGGAATGAGTACGAGAGTAACGTAGGGAATTGCAATTATATTGGCTAGCAACTGACTCACACTAACCGGTTGATTCCATAGTATGAAGATGGGGATTAATGCCACAAATATGACCCACTGGGGCAACCAACTTGATTCTAACAAGGTAGACTTTCTGCCGTTGTAGAAAACCAATAACGTTAGTACCGCCGAAAAAGAATACGCAAACCCTGCACTGACCCATGCTAGTGGATTTAAGATAATCACCAGCAATAATGCACTAGCAACAGTGGTCATCCAATTTAACTTAAAGCGTGTACCATTAATTAAAATTAACGCCGTAAACATTAACCAAGACCGCTGTAATGCTACCCCACTTCCGGCTAGCCACAAGTAACCTGCACCGCCAGCTATCAAAAAACCCTGTTGCCATATGAGTAAATTCGGAATATTTCTCTTAAGTATAAAACTTAACAACCGTTGAAATGTGCGCCACAACAGCACCAGTAATAAAAGTATCAACCCCATATGCAAGCCACTGACAACCAACAAGTGCAGAGTTCCTGTACGCTTAGCAAGCTGCCACTGCTGAGGACTAAATGAGTCTTGTTCTCCAAGGATCAAACCGCTTATCCAATGCCAAGCATAGGTAGGTAAGCGTTGTTGCTGAGACTGAATAAATTGAGATCGCAAGGTGGGGGATCCATAAGACACAAGGGTATATTCTTTGATATATCCGGTTGCATCCACTTTCTTACTTAACAACCAAGCTTCGTAATCAAAGGCTAAACCGTTTTCAATATTACGCGGGCTACGAAGCATCACTTTAGCGTCTATTACTGCTCCTGGAAGCAATGATTCATTAGCTCGGTAGAGGCTTACCCTTAAATTTCTTAAATTTGGCATCCCCTGCTCTGCTAACCACTTGCTAGAGCTTAAAGGTTCAACTTGAAGCTTTTGAACGTAACCTTGCTCTTTGTTTTCAACAACCAGAAGCGTTAAATCAACCTCTGTCTTGTCATACTCTAATGGCAGCCGATGGGCTAGCTGCCAGTGTACCCATCCTGAACCATAGACAGTACCTACAACCATTATTAGAAGCATAGGCCAACGCCTATGGGCTAGATGCTTGATACGATATGAAACGACTAGAAGTAAAAAGGTAAGAATGTAAAAGAAGACTAGCTGAGGAAGCGGTAAATATGTACCTAACGCAATAGAGACCGCAGACAATAATAAGTAAAAAGTCATTGCCACTCCCTGGCATAGCTTTTATGTGTTACATAGGCTGTAAGCTCAAATCCTTGAGTTGCAAGCAGCGATTCATTCTTCTTGCTAACTCTTGATCATGAGTCACCATGATAAAGGCAGTATCGCTCTTTTTAATCAGATCTAACATCACCTCTTCGACTTGTCTTGCAGTCTGTTGATCTAAGTTACCTGTCGGCTCATCTAATAATACTAGCTTAGGACGATTAACCAGAGCACGAGCAATGGCTGCACGTTGACGTTCACCACCTGAAAGTTCCGCCGGCGTATGATTTAAACGGTGACCAAGACCAAGCTGCTGTAGGCACTCTTGTGCACGTTGTTTAGCTGCCTTCTGACTTTTACCGGCTAATAATTGAGGTAGCATTACATTTTCAAGTGCACTGAATTCGGCTAACAGGTGATGAAACTGATAAACAAAGCCAATATCTTGATTACGCAACGCAGTACGCTGAGTCTCATTCATGCTTGAAAGATCTTTACCGTCGATAAGCACTTGGCCTTCATCGACAGTATCTAATCCGCCTAAGGCATTTAACAAGGTCGTCTTACCAGACCCCGAAGCCCCTACAATAGCGAGTGTTTCACCTGCATTCACCTGTAAGTGAATATCTTGCCATACAGTAACTTGCTGTGGTCCGGTGATATAAGTTTTACGTAACCCTGTTGCTTCTAGAATTAACTTACTCATAACGTAGTGCCTCCGCTGGTTGAACTTTGGCTGCACGCCATGATGGATACAGGGTTGCGAGAAAGCTTAAGAGCAACGATGCACTACTAATAATGGCAACATCCTTCCATAGTAGTTGTGATGGTAAATATGAAATAAAGTATACGTCTGCGCTAAGTACCTGCATACCAAACAAGCGCTCAATAGCGGCAACCAAATCTGAAATACCCAAAGCTGCCAGTATGCCCAGCACGGTTCCTAGTGAGACCCCTATCACACCAATCGCCAACCCTTGCACCATGAATATCTTCATAATAGTACTTGGACGTGCGCCCATTGTACGCAGAATAGCGATATCGGCTTGTTTATCTGTTACAGCCATAACAAGCGTGGAAATAATATTAAACGCAGCCACTGCAACAATTATAAGTAACAGCAGCCCAATCATTGTTTTTTCCATTTTAATGGCCTGGAACAAATTACCATGTGTGCGCGTCCAGTCGCTTGCGCTATAGCTGCCATCCAATTGATTGATTATGTCCCAAACCCTTTGAGACGCAGAAAACAAGTTATCGAACTTAATTCGCACACTTTCAGCTTGCGCCGGTAAGCGGTCTAACTTAGCCGCATCAGATAAATGAATAATTGCCAGACTAGAATCAAGCTCAGCTCCAACAGAAAATGTACCGGCCACTTCTAAGCGCTTTATTCTTGGTAAAACACCTGCAGGTGACATAGTGGCTTCAGGCAATAACAACGTGACCTTATCCCCTTTAGCCACATTCAATTGACGTGCTAATAAATCACCCAAAAACACCTTGTAGCTACCGGCTTGTAAATCGTCCAAGTCACCCGAGTTAATATGATTAGGCAGTATTGAAACCTGCTTCTCAGCATCAGGTTCAATACCGGTAATCATGGCGCCTTGTACCCGCCCGCCATAAGCCAGCATGCCCTGTAAACGAGTAAGAGGAGCAACGCCTGCCACGCCTGGCATTTGTTCTATTTCCGCCGCCAATGATTGCCAGTTTTGAATACCACCACGTTCATAAATAACAGCGTGCGGTACCATACCAAGAATGCGCTCGCGTAACTCACGATCAAAGCCGTTCATTACCGATAATACTAAAATCAAGACGGCCACACCTAAGGTCATCCCAACCATGGAAGAAGCCGAGATAAATGAAATAAAGTGATTGCGTCTTTTAGCGGCTAGATAACGTAAGCCAATCCAAAATGATAAAGGTGAAGAGATAAGTTTCATTCGCATAGTGTTCCCATAAAATCGCCGTCATAGTGCCCGACTAAGGGAATACACTCAAGCGCAAATCTCATGTAAATAGAGCGAACTGCGCTTGTTGTTTTCTCACTCTCTCCTAATATAAGAGTTAACCATTCGGAATAACCTATAGGTGCTCGCGTAATGCATAAAATTGTTCTTATTTCTGCTGCCTTATTAAGTGCCTACACGGCACAGGCTGAAATCCAAGAAATTTCTCAACAAGAAATGACCGACACTCATATTCGTGACACAACGGTAATTATTCCTAAGCGTGCAACACCTACAGAGCCCAAAGCGCCTATTCACGTTAAGATCACTCCTATTGACCAAACAGAGCTCGACAGCCTACCTGATACTACTCAAGGAAATCAGAACCGTCCTGACCTTATTCCGTTAACTGACACCTACTTATCAGAACAAAGAGAACGTTCGTTGCTTCAACAGCAGTCTAACGTACCGAGCCAACCCTACGATGCTTCACAAGCAGAACGAGAGCGTAATTTAAATAATATTTGGCAACAGTTTAATTTGCAGGGTGATATCCCTAATGATTATCGCGACTTAACCTTCCCGACCAATGTTGAGATGCCAGCCGGATCAAATATGTTCATGGACGCCAACCAATTCAGCATCAGCATCCCTAATACAGGTGACTATCGCCCTTCCACACAAAAGACACCAAACGGTGAGTACCAAGTGGATATAACGCCTGACAATATTAAATTTATTATCAACCTACCTAAGAACAACTAATTAGTACATCATTTTGCGCCAAGTTAATTAGCCATTCTTACTGCTTAAATGTTAATACGTCGCTAAAAGCCCATAACTATGGGCTTTCAAGACTATTAATTTTTTACTCTCTTCTAAAGACCTAGTAAAGATAACATACAACTCTAGCAAACTGTCTATAAATGCTTTAGAGTCAGAGAAAGTATAAAAATAACCATAATGAGTATGCTATGAAGTTCACTTCTTATTCTAAAAACAGCCTCAAGCAAGCTCCTGAAAGCATAGAACTTTCATTGGCAGGTTCCGAGTACAGGGCAGAGTTTCAAGCGTTTTCCGCTCCTGAAAATAGCCATAAAACACCGGTTATATTTTTAGGTGGTGCATTCCAAAGTTTCTCATCATTTAAATATGAAGTTGAATTGGTGCTTAGCACACACCCAGTAATTTTACTCGACTTGCCATCACAGGGTTGTAACTCACAGTTAGCTCCTGAGCTTGGCTTAAACGATTTAGCAGAATTAATCGAATTATTCTGCCAAGCAAAAAACATCGACAAAGTAATGCTGCTAGGCATTAGCTATGGCTCTGCCATGTCGACGATCTTTGCAACGACCTATCCACACCGTGTTGAGCGTTTATTGTTATCTGGCATTACCTGCTTCCGCCGCGAAAGCCTTATTACCTTATTAGAAGACTCTCTAGAGCAACTAAGACAAGGTAAGATGGAAGAGTTCGCCACAACGGCAGTATGCAACTTAATTAACTACAGCCGAATTGATGACACCGAAGTCAGCCCAACCTATCGTCGTTTATTGTTTAGACAAATTTCTCGTTTAAATGAAAACGAGCGCGCTCGTTATGCGCAAAACACTGAGCGTTTACTTGATTTCCCAGGCTTTGATGCCTTCCCAAGCTGCCCAACCTTAATTGCAACGGGCGAGTATGACAGTTTTACTCTACCTTCCGAAAACGCAGCGGTAGCAGTTCAATGTGACAACGCAACCTTTGCCTTAGTCCATAATGCAGACCACCTGTCACAATTCGAAAGGAAAGAAACTACCAGCGCTTTATTCCATAGCTTTATGTGTGGAGAATCATTAGACGAGATCGAAGGCATTACACTGCATGATCCTAAAGCCTTCCTTGAAAGAAAAGACATGCGTTTACAATCACGCAACCGCCCTTTAGAGCAGCCTTACACTCTTACTGATAAAGAAACGGATAAAGTACATACGGTACGCATTAATAACATTAACTTTGCCGGTTGTGAAATTGAGCAGATCAATCAAGATTTAAGCATTAATCAAAACTCTAGCGAGCTTTATTTAGAGCTTCCTGAGACTGGTCACTCATATCATGTGCGCATACTCGAACGTCACCCAAAAAATCTACGCTGCTTGATTATTCAGCGTAACCTAAAGGCAGCCGACAGCTTAAACACATACTTAAATGAATATTTTCTTTTGAGTCGTGATAACTGCGCCTTCTTTACTCAAGAACTGGCTTAATCTTTGCCATAACAACCAATAAGCTCTGCCACGGATGGGTAGGCTTATACTCTCTTAAAAGGCGGCAACGCTGCTATCAGTTCTCTTCCATACGACTTTGTTTGTAAGCGTTTATCAAGAATACTGACACGCCCTGTATCGGTCTCTGTTCGTATCAAACGACCACAGGCTTGAATCAAACGAATAGACGCTGCCGGTAAGGTTAGCCCCCAAAAAGGATTACCGCCCTGTTTTAGTAACCATTCAGCAATGGCTTCTTGCATAGGATCATCAGGAACAGCAAATGGAATCTTGACGATAACAACGTGGTTAACATAGTTCCCGGGCAAATCTACACCCTCTGCAAAACTGGCCAAACCAAATATAACACTTCCCTGCCCATTATCGATTCGCTCTTTATGCAAACGAACTATTTCTGGGCGTGGTAAATATCCTTGGCAAAGTAGCGTCTCATCCCAATCGTCTAAAAATCGTTCACGCGTTGCATCCAGCTGCATTCTTGAGCTAAATAGCACTAGAGTTGCTTGAGTTTTATCAATCTTTTCGTCTAACCAATTTTCAACATCTTCTTGAAAACCTGGTTCATTAGGATTGCTAGCCAAGGTTACAACCTCTAGCTCCCCAAGCGCTTGATAATTAAACGGGCTTTCAACTCGCTCAAAAACAGACCATTGAGGAATGCCGGTTTCCCATACTAATTTGTCAAACTTATTGAGTGCCGTCAGAGTGGCTGAGGTTACTACTGCGCTGTAGCAACGACTCCATAATGTTTTATCTAGTTGAGATGAAATTGAGATAGGACAAGCATTAATAAAGGTTTCAGTTTTACTGCCAAATGCATTTTTGTTAATCCAGCGGGCGACAGGAATACCATCTTTAGATTGTTCAGCACAGAAGTAAGATAACGTACTCTGCAGTTGCTCAGCTTTATCTAACATAGAACCGATAGTGGACTGCCACTGTTCTGCGGCTTCTTTCACAAAATCGCCATCGGCTCTTGGATCTAAAGACTTCTGCAACGAGTCATTTAGAGCCGATAAACTATGCACCAGCAGTTGCGCTGGCTCAGTCATATTTTTAAGCAATAAGCGTAAATCAGGATGTACCACTCCTTGCTCAAAACGCAACTTCTCTTGCTCACCCAGCAAATCTAAAATAAACGGATGCGCTTGAGTTAACGTTTCAAGAATATTAGACACAACCTCTGGGAGCTTAGAAAGACTGCGCTGAAACTCTTTAGGGGTATCTCTGTCATTGATAAACTCTTGCAGGTACTTTTCTAACTGCTCTAACCACGCTTTTTGCGCTGTAATACCTATTTGTAAATGGAAATGCCCTAAGGCTTTATCGGCTAAATGATGGCCTTCATCAAAGATATAAATGGTTTCTTCTGGGGATGGCAAAATGACACCGCCCCCTAACGATAAGTCGGCTAAAACCAAATCATGGTTTGCTACAACGATATCGGCTTCTTCTAAATAATTTCTGGCTTTATAAAAGGCACAGTTATCGTAATGCGGGCAGCGGCGCTTAGAGCAATCGTGTTGGGTTGAAGTCACGTTTTGCCACTGGCTTTCTTCTATTTCTAATTCTAAGGCGTCTTTATCACCATCCCACCCATTACCGGCATAATTGTTTAGCAGTTCGGTATAAAGAATTTTTTCTTTTTCTTTATCGGTTAAGCCGAACATATCGCTGGTAACAGGCTTGGTATCTTTTAAACGAATCAGTGCTTTTTCAAGTTTCGATAGACATAAGTAACGACCACGACCTTTCGCTAATGTGTACTGAAAATCGAAATCACTGGCCTGCTGTAAGCTAGGTAGGTCTTTATTAATAATTTGCTCTTGCAAAGTAACAGTAGCCGTTGAAACCACCAGCTTTTTATTTAACTGTAATGCTAAGGGCAAAGTTGCGACTAAATAGGCAAGTGTTTTACCTGTACCAGTTCCTGCCTCAACAACAACAATTCCTGCATCATTAATACGCTCACCATGTTTGCCTTCTTGCACCATACCAATAGCATTGGCAATTTTAGCAATCATAACACCTTGTCCTGGGCGTCTTTTTAACGACAGTGAATCGATACATTGACGATAAAGGGTACGAATACTGTCTTTAGATTCTTCAGATAACATTTAACTTCCTTAAGGAATTGGCTGCCAACCTTGCTGACGACTTATACTTAATGGCCAACCATCAACTTCAATAACAATGCCCTTAGGCGTAATTTCTTTAAGTAATATTTCAGAGGTTAAGTAATCGCCTTCGCGCTGACTTTTATTATTGATAGTAACGCTTCTTTTGGATGCAAGTCCGCTATAAATATGACTATTGATAACTAAAACAGGAATTTTTCTTAGACTGGTTAGTGGTGGTAACTTACGCTCCTCAACCACCCCCTTAGAAATAATAGGTTCAGTGATTGTCTGAGGAGTGTGTTTGTCGACTCTGTCGTCTAATGTAACCACCTCTCTAGGCTCGATAACTTGCTCTGTCATTACCGGCTTTGGTACTAATTGGGGTTCTGTTTCAAGGTATAGAATATCTGACTCTACTTGAGAAAAGGACTGAACTGATAAGTAATAAACTAACCCTAAAATTGCCAGCACCAACACTAGAATTAGTACCACAACGCCTAAACCTGAAGCTGATGCTTTATCATTACCTTCACTAAAAACAGCAGGCAGCTCTTGATTAATTGCCGCCCTTTCTTCCTGAGATTTTTTTAACGCATCCAAAATATATGACACTACTGCGCTCCCTTTAACCACAGCATAAGTAACGTTTGCTGCCCTAATATCCTGTCTGGCACTAGATTATTACGTCGTTGAAAGCGTTCCACATCATAAGCCAATAACGCATCGTAATAATTAAGGTTTTGCTGCACCCTATTACCTTCGGCACTGATGTGTCGCCAGCCTTGTACGCCTTCATTATTTAAACGCTCACGCACCCATGAAACGACCGTACTTTCATCGTTAGGCTTTATTAATTGCCCATTGTAATCAGCTGGTCCTTGCCACAAGACAAGCGCTTGTTTGCTGTATGCCACATTAGGCGTAACATCGTCTAACAAGCGCCATTCAAGTTGCTCACCCGTATTTACTTGCACCATTACGGCAGTACCAAGCTGTCTGAGCTGAGTTAATGGCCAATCTAACCACAAGCACGACCAGCCGGTATCAGACAACGCCTCGCAGCTTGTATGGCCTTCTAGCCCCATTACCGTACTTAGCGCTACTACTGGCTGCTCAGTTTGTTTGTATGGCCATGCAAAGAGAATAGTATCTTTGTAAAAATACAAAGGTACGAGCAATAAGGCTAAAAGATAAAGAAAACGGTATTGGCTTTTCTTATTATGTATTTTAGGCAGCACCTCCCGTTGAGCGCCACGCACTAATGACCAACCCACTCGATTCTTCCCTAACGCATAGGCACCTAATAAAGCGCGATCGGCCAGTGTATTAAGAATACGTGGAATGCCTTTACTGGCACGCCATAAGCGCCACATAGCCAAAGGGGTAAATAGATTTCGTTGAGCACCCGACTTTCGGCAGCGGTAATTGATGTACTGAACACAGTCAGACCAGGACAAATGCGACAAGTGAAAGCGCGCAGTGATACGCTGATTGAGTTGACGTAAATTATGATGCGCTAAAAGCTGCTGCAGCTCGGGTTGCCCGACCAAAATTAATGTTAAAAGCTTTTCATGGTTTGTTTCCAAGTTTGTAAGCAGCCTTACCTGCTCTAACAAGGGCGCAGGCATTGTTTGTGCTTCATCAATCAC
>CALJVD010000054.1 GCA_937974825.1 uncultured Oceanospirillaceae bacterium
CCACAAATGGCCAAAGAAGTGCAGGCTGTTTGCAACAAGTACGGCATTCCTTATAACACTGGAAGTTTTTGGTCGCAGTATAAAACGGTTTTAGAACGAGTGTGGACACACTCGTTTGCTTAAAGAGTAAAGCACACCAGCATAGTTGGTGTGCTCTGCAGCTAGCCTCGTTTCAATACCTGATTAATACGTGCTTGGGTTTCTTTGGTTTCAAGCAGTTCGGTAAAGAGTTCAAGTTCTGCTTTAACAGCCTTGTTTACACGCTCATGGTGCCCTTCGGCTTTGCCAAGTTTTTTAATGGCGATAATAGAGTCCTGAGAGTTCTTTAGAAGCTCTTTGGCGGTATTAAGCGCAGTTTCTAATGCTTTTCCATCTTCTACTTTAGCTGTGATTAAGCCCCAGCGCTCTGCTTCGTCAGCGGTGAAAAAACGTCCAGTAAAGAGCAACTCTTGGGCACGTTTAGGGCCAATGGCTTCACTCAATAGTACCGAACAAGCCCCTTCAGAAGTGACGCCAATTTTTGCGAAAGGCAGACTGTAGCGAGTACTTTGTCCTGCATAGGCGATATCTGCATGTAAAAGCATGTTACAGGCAATACCCACCGCCACACCTTCTTGCGCAAGGATTAGCGGTTTTGAGAAGCCAGCCAGTGCGTCGAAAATATCAATAACACACTGGTTGAGTGCTTGTAAGTCAGCACCGGGCAGTAAGTCTGATAAGTCATTGCCCGCACTAAAGCGGCCTTCAGCTCCTGTAATTACCATAACTTTAACTTGATCATTGCTGTCGCTTTCTTTTAAGGCGGCAATGATATCGTGGTAGGTTTGTAAACGAATGGCGTTAAGAACTTTAGGGCGGTTAATGGTCAAAATGGCAATGCCATCTTCAACACTGTAAAGAATATCTTGGTACATAACTTACACTCAAAAAAGTAAAAAAGAATAATGACAAAGCATAAAGCTAAGAGCAATGAATTGCGACCCAATAAAGATAATGTAAGTGCATGGGTTGGCAGAATTATTGCTTAGATTTAAAGGGTAACCACTCATCCTTTAGGCGATTGGTAATTAAAGCTAATAGAATTAATCCGCAACCTATAATCTGCGTGCTTGTCATCCATTGATTGAACCAGAAGACTGAGCCGATAGTGGTCCATACCGGTTCTAAAATCATAATAACAGCGGCTCTACTTGGTGAAGTAAGCCCTTGGGCGTATGTTTGTAAGAAAAAGCGTCCTGCAGTTGCTAAGGTGACGCTTAAAAATAACCAACCCCATACTTGGTTTGATACGCTGGTTGGCCAGTCTTCAAAGATTAATGATAACGATAAAGTGACTAAGCCCACTGCAAATAGCTGGATAGCGCTCAGAGCTAAAATAGGAACATGGTAAGCGGCACGGCTATTAAGAATAAAAATAATCGACATCAGTAGTGCGGCGATTAAAAAGAATATTTGGCTAGCTTCAGGCGTAAAACCATGACGTAGCGATAACAGTGCCATCCCCACCATTGCAATAGGCAGTGCTATAAAGGTAAAGAGCGATGGGCGCTCTCTAAAAATTGCCCAGTTCACTACAGGAACAAGCACCACCGATAAGCTAGTAATAAAAGCGCCCTCACCTAAGCTGGTGGTGCTAAACAGCCCTAGTACCCAGATACTCATCGCCAATCCCATTAGCACGCCAACAAGTCCAGCCGCTTTCCATTGGTGGGTGCTGAGGCGGGCAATTTGTCGGCGTGCCGGAATCATTAAAATAAAACTGCCAAACAGAAAGCGCAGTCCCATAAACAAAAAAGGAGGCAAGCCAGACAAGGCTTCCTTTGAGAAAATCCAACCAGCCGCCGCTAGTAGAGTGACGATCAGTAATACAAGGTCGGCTTTTAAAGAGTGTTGAAAGCGGGTAGGAGGATTAGACACAGTACAACTTATGCAAAAGTTAAGAGAGTGATCTCATTTTATATGAAAAACTCACTAACACTAGGGGGAAAGAATATTAATAATAAGCGCGAATAGGCGCTTCAAAACTGTGTTGAGATGAGTTTGTTCTTATGTCACAGTTCGGTTCATCGTTTTAACTCAATTTGGCTTGGGTTTATCATTTGGGAAGTTGCGCGACATAGCGTAGAATATTGCATTTTTGGCCAGTCGGCATAAATTACAAATTATAATGTTTAAGGAGAGCGACCTTGAGACCTGTAAAAGTTGGTATCTGTGGCTTAGGTACAGTTGGGGGCGGTACGTTTAATGTACTAACTCGAAATGCACGTGACATTGCACGTAGATTAGGTCGTGAAATTATTATTGAGCAGGTTGCTTTACGTAGTACTAATCCTGCGGTTGATCTTGGCGCAGTAAGTGTAACTAAAAATGCCTTAGACGTTGTCTCTAACCCTGAGATCGACATTGTTGTCGAACTTATTGGTGGTGATACCATTGCTAAAGATGTTGTATTAGGCGCGATTGAAAATGGCAAGCATGTAGTAACAGCCAACAAAGCGTTGATTGCTGAACATGGTAAAGAGATTTTTGCCGCTGCAGCAGCTAAAGGCGTTAACGTAATGTACGAAGCCGCTGTAGCTGGTGGTATTCCTATTATTAAAGCAATTCGTGAAGGTTTGGCTGCTAACCACATTAATTGGTTAGCCGGAATTATTAACGGCACAGGCAACTTTATTCTGACCGAAATGCGAGACAAAGGTCGTGAATTTTCTGATGTGTTAGCGGAAGCACAAGCTTTAGGTTATGCCGAAGCCGACCCGACCTTTGATGTTGAAGGCATCGATGCTGCGCACAAACTAACTATTCTTGCTTCGGTTGCTTATGGTATTCCGCTACAGTTTGAAAATTGCTACACCGAAGGAATCAGCAAAATAACACCGGAAGACGTAGAGTTTGCTGAAGAACTTGGCTACCGCATTAAGCATTTAGGTATGAGCTGTCGTACAGAAGCAGGTATTGATTTACGTGTTCACCCAACCCTTATTCCTGTTGCGCGTCCTATTGCGAAAGTCGATGGCGTTTTGAATGCTGTTATGGTGAATGGTGATGCGGTAGGCGATACTCTTTATGTCGGTGCTGGTGCTGGTGCAGAGCCAACGGCTTCTGCCGTAGTGGCCGATATTATTGACTTGGCACGCAGCATTGAAGTGACGTCAGACGCACGTGTACCTTCATTGGCTTTCTATGATATTGGTACTGATAAAGTCATTCCAATCGAAGACATCAAAACCGCCTATTACTTGCGAATTTCAGTGCAAGATAAAGCCGGTGTGTTGGCAGCAGTAGCCACCATTTTGAGTGAGCACGGCATTAACATTGAAGCGTTAATTCAAAAAGAGCCTAAAACCGAAGACACTAACGCTCAAATCATTATTCTGAGTCATAAAGTTCTCGAGAAGAATATGAACCAAGCGATCAAAGAAATTGAAAGCTTAGACAGTACTATAGGTGCTGTTACCCGTATTCGTGTAGAACAGCTCGATCAATAATCATAACTCGCCAAGGATGGCTAGTATTCTCTGACACATCTCCATTGTTCTCCATAGTGAGCGGATGCTTACTGATGCGTAAATTTTATCAAACATTTACCTACTGAAAATTAGTGTCGATTTAAAATTGTTCTAAAATAGGGGGTAAACTTACGAGAGACCTTGAGTGAAAAAACTATTATTCCTTGTAATACTAGCTTTACCTTCTTTAGCTGTTGCAGATATAACAGCCTCTTTAACCGCCGCGTCTGAATATACCTCAGCGGGTCGCACGCAATCAGGTGGAAAGCCAGCCATTCAAGGCAGCTTAACGATTGCACATGAAAGCGGCTTCTACTTTAGTAACTGGGCAAGTACCGTAGACTACGGTCCTGATTATCATACCTTTTTAGAGTACGACACTTACTTTGGTTATTACAGGGCATTGAGTGAAAACCTAAGTATCGATACTGGTATTGCCCCATACTTTTTCTTTGGTGGTTCAGACTCCAAAGATGACAACTATATCGATTACTTTCTAACACTTACTCTATTTAATAACACGTCCATTGCTACTATTTATTCGCCCGATTACAGCAATACGGGTAAACGTGTCTACCGTACAACAGTGCAGCATCTTATTCCGTTTGATCGTTTCACCTTAGGTTTAGAAGTGGCTAATTCTAAAAAGTATGACGGTGAGACATGGGGGGATAAAGATTCGTCATATCTTTACTATGGGGTGTCATTAACGACAGATTGGAAAGGCTTTTCATGGCAAGCATTGGCGACAGCCACCGATATTGATAACAGCCCTAGACGTTACTTTAGCGCTGACCCTGCGTTAGTTATAAAAATGACCAAAAATTGGAGTTTTTAGCTCTAATAGATCTTTCTTAAGCAGTATCACTGTACTAAATCACACCAAGCCTTGTTATAGGCTTGGTGAATAGCATAAAGCCTGCGACAATGGGCGAATTGTTGGAGGTGCAGTGTGAATTTAGGCCGTATAGATTTAAACCTACTGGTTTACTTAGACGTATTATTACGTGAAGGTAGTGTGACTAAAGCAGCGCAGCAGCTTGGTATTACACAGCCGGCGATGAGTAATGGTTTGCGTCGTTTAAGAGTATTACTCGATGACCCTTTATTAGTGCGTACGTCAGAAGGCATGACTGCCACCGAACGGGCACGTGAGTTGCAGCCTGTTATTCGCAAAGCCCTAGGCGAGCTAGAAATCGCGTTACAACCACAGCAAAACTTTAATGCCTCTGGCAGCAATCGCGTGTTTCGCTTGATGGTCAGCGACTACGCAGAGTCCACCTTGATTCCAGAACTAGTGAAACGCTTAAGAGTCGAAGCTCCTGACGTTATTCTTGACGTGTTAACCCCTTCAGACGTTACTTTTAAAGATGTTGAAGCCGGTAAGGTCGATATGGCCATTAACCGCTTTGACGAAATGCCTCAGTCTTTCCACCAAATGACCCTATGGCAAGATGATTTTGTCTGTCTGTTAAATCCGGATCATCCTGGAGTTAATAACTTTGACTTGCAGGCATACTTAGCCAGTAATCACATTTGGGTGAGTAAAACCGGTATGGGCGCAGGTGTCGGGATAGACCCAGACAAGGTTGTAAGACTAGGCTGGGTCGATCATGCTTTAGCAAAGCTAGGGCATAAGCGCAAAATATCGGTCTTTACTCGACATTATCAAATGCCAGCGTTATTAGCCTTAAATAATGATTTAGTTGCTACTTTGCCGCGTAAAGTGGCAGACATGCAGGCAGAAGCAGCATCGCTCGTGGTTTTAGACCCACCCTTTAAAATTCCATCCTTTGAGTTGAAAATAGCATGGTCACCATTGTTGCAGCATCATTCAGCGCACCGCTGGTTGCGTCGTACCATTGTTGATGTTGCGCAACACTGTTAGGAGTTGTTAATGCGTTATTGGAGTTGGTTATTTGTTTTTCTTGCGCTCCCAGTGTTTGGGTATGAGATACAGCCTTATCCGCAATCTCAGATACAGCATGAAGAGCAGAAAAGTGTTCAAGGGTACCGTTTAATATTGTCAGGGCTAACGCGCACACAAGCGACCACCGTCCCGCAATTTGAAATACGATTAGAAGGCGAGCTATGGCGACGCACTTGGGCGGTTGATCAGCAGTTTACCTTAGAGGAAGTCTCTCATTTCTTTGAGAAACAAATAGAAAACTTACCGATTTTGTATCATTGTCGAGCATTGGATTGTGGCAGTAGCCACTTTTGGGCGACCGAAGTGTTTTCTAATCCGCGCTTAGTCGGGCGTGAAAAGTTTCAGCTGTATCAAGTTGCTTTAGAAAAAGGGTTGAATGGTAAAGAAAATACGCTTTATGTTTTGTATATCATGCAACGTGGAACGCGGCAGGTGATGGTGAACTTAGACATCGTTAAAACCAATAACGATCTACAGGCCGCAACTAACTCGAGTGCCATTATTAGCCAACAACTTGCGCGTAGCTCTGGCTGGCTGTCAGGTTTTATTACTAAGCAAAATACGCTTGATCAAGACGCCAGTGCGGCCTTATTGAAAGCTCTTAATGAGCTAGCCCCCAGAAATAAAGAGCGTATTTACTTGCAGGTGCATTGTTATGAAAACAACCAGATGGGTGCCAATATACAGTGCTCAAACAAGCTAGCAAAAGAACTTGAGGAAGTGTTAAAAGGTGATTTTAATATCATCGGACAGGGGGCGTTAACGCCACCTCCCTCCAAAGAAATAAAACCAGCATTGCGCTTTATATACTGGCCCAGTAAATAACGAAGGTTTGATATGTCAAAAACAGTAGCTTTATGTTTAGGAAGTGGTGGTGCAAGAGGTTACACCCACATGGGCGTAATTGAAGCATTAGAAGAACGAGGCTATGAAATTGTTGCTATTTCAGGCTGTTCTATGGGTGCCATTGTCGGTGGATTCTACAGTGCCGGTAAGCTGCATGAATACCGCGATTGGGTTGTTGGCTTGAAGTATTTAGACGTTATTAAACTCTTAGATATAAGCCTGCTGGCTGGCGGCATGATTCGTGGCGATAAGATTTTCAATATCATTGACGAGTTGCTAGGTGGTATTCAGATTGAAGATCTAAATATTCCTTTTACTGCGGTAGCAACCGACTTAACAGGTTTTAAAGAAGTGTGGTTTCAAAACGGTCCATTAGCGCAAGCCGTACGTGCCTCGGCAACTATCCCAGGCATGCTTTCGCCGGTAGCAATAAACGGCAGTATGATGGTTGATGGAGCAGTATTAAACCCATTACCAATTACCCCTTGTGTGTCTGCGCATGCAGACCTAGTGATGGCCGTTGATCTTAGTGCCGATGTCCCCATTCCAAATATTTACCCAGAAGTAGAAGAAGATAATAAGGCCAAACAAGCCGATCTAGAGAAAAAGGGCCCTGAATGGTTTAATGGGTTTTTAGATAAGGCGACCAGCTGGATAGACGGCATTAACCTAAATGGACATAAGGCGCAGCACAAGAAAGTAGATAGCGAAGAACAAACTGAACAGCTGGGTAAAGTGGCTATTTTAAACCGCGCTATTGAAGTCATGGGTGCCTCGTTAACACAGTATAAAATTGCGGGTTATCCGCCCGATCTACTCATTAAAATCCCTCGTGATTGCTGTGAAACCTACGAGTTTTACCGAGCTCAAGAGATGATAGATTTGGGTAAGCATATTGCCGATCGAGTTTTAGATGCCTACGAACAAGGCGATGTCAGCCGATATGGTGAAGGTTTAAGTTACAAACGATAAACCATGCTTGTATCCTGGCCCTGAGTTGGCTGCGAATGTATTACGCGCTTTAGCTGATCGAGCGTATGGTTTAAACTTAGCGACCATCGATAGCAGTAAAGAGGTGATTGTAAATGCCTATTCTTTGCTGGTGGTGAATATATTTTTGTCATAAGAGTGATTCTTTGACCATAGGTTTTATGCAACGGCGTAAAACAAAAAACAGTTAAAAAAGAGAGCTGCAATGTCAGGCAATACATTTGGTAAGAGTTTTACGGTCACCACTTTTGGTGAAAGTCATGGACTGGCGTTAGGCGCGATAGTTGACGGTTGCCCGCCCGGAATTGAGTTAACAGAAGCAGATATTCAACTGGATCTAGATCGCCGTAAACCCGGAACCTCACGTTTTACTACACAAAGACGTGAAGCCGACGAAGTGAAAATATTGTCTGGAGTATTTGAAGGCAAGACCACAGGTACTCCTATCGGCTTGCTGATTGAAAACACCGACCAGCGCTCAAAAGATTACGGCAATATTGCCAATACTTTTCGTCCTGCGCACGCCGACTACGGCTACACTCAAAAATATGGCTTTCGTGATTATCGAGGCGGTGGTCGTTCTTCCGCTCGCGAAACAGCCATGCGTGTTGCTGCTGGTTCCATTGCTAAAAAAGTACTGGCAGCCAAAGGTATTGAAATTCGAGGTTATTTAAGCCAATTAGGACCTATTAAAATCGAAGCCTTTGACTGGGAGCAAGTTCACCAAAATCCATTCTTTTGCCCAGACGTTAATAAAGTGGCAGAGATGGAAGACTATATGAATAAACTTCGTAAAGAAGGCAATTCAATTGGAGCAAAGATCTCGGTAGTAGCAACAGGGTTAATGCCAGGGTTAGGTGAACCAATTTTTGATCGTTTGGATGCCGAACTAGCGCACGCATTAATGAGTATTAACGCGGTTAAAGGGGTGGAAATCGGCGATGGCTTTGATTGTATTGAACAAAAAGGCGATGAACATCGTGATGAGCTTACCCCAGAAGGATTTTTAAGTAATCATGCTGGTGGTGTGGTTGGTGGTATCAGCACTGGGCAAGACATCATTGCGCATATTGCACTGAAGCCGACTTCAAGCATTATAATTCCTGGGCGTTCGATCGACATTGATGGCAATCCCATTGAAGTGGTTACAAAAGGACGTCACGACCCATGTGTCGGAATCCGCGCAACCCCAATTGCAGAAGCCATGATGGCGATTGTGCTATGTGATCACTTACTTCGCCATCGTGCACAAAATGCCGATGTACAGTGCACTACACCTATCATTTAATTGGCTCGCTCATCGCTAAGGATGGTGGTGGGCACTAGGTAAGTTTAATTAACGCCCCAATAGAAGGCTCTTAATAGCGTTTTTGTTTTTGTTAATATCAGCTATTATTAACAAAACCTAATTATAAGAGATAGCCGTGTCAGCATTTGATCAGGAATCTATTGTTTACGGAGTTATCCGCCACCTACCGGCAGCGGATACTTTTACCGCCCGTGCGCACCGTCGTACAAACTGGTCGGCTATTCAAGCCCTGCCTATGGGCGTTGACGATCAATGGTCGTTACTGTGCCGTGAAATGTTTGCCATGCCTGGTAACGATGTATTTAGCGGTACTTATCACTCTCAAGTCATTCACTTTGCAGCCTCATATCAGGCCGTCGAGTATGAGTGGGAACATTGGTTGCAGCAGTTTGAAACCTTATTAAAAGGTATGTACTGGGTATCAGCAACGGTGCACTTAGAAACAGAACTTTCGGGTAAACACACCTTTAGCTGGCACAGTGACCAAGGTCATGTTCCTTCCGATGCCGATTTGCGTATGAGTTGCGAATGGGAACGTGAGGCCAGCTTTGCCATATAACACTCCGCCAGATCATCACCAAGAGGCTCTTTTAGAAGGCGTCGTGGTTGTCCCTTATGAACGCTTAAGTGAAGAAGCGCTAACGGGTATTATTGAAGAGTTTGTTAGCCGTGAAGGTACAGATTACGGTGACTATAACTACGATTTAGCCGATAAAGTACAGCACGTATATAAACAATTGAAACAGGGAAAGGCGGTGGTTTTGTTTGACCCTGATACTCAAACCTGTCATATCGAATTGGCTGAAAATGTCAGTCAACTTTTTACTTAGTAAACTCACTACGAATTAACTTTCGCACTAAAAATCGTCCAGGCCAAAGCGCTTCACGAATAGAGTTACCTATTGGCATTGCACCTTGGGTTATTTGATTAGCGATGATTTCGGCGCACAGTGGGGTCGAAATTAAGCCTTTAGCTCCATGACCTAAGTTTAACCATAAGCCTTGCATTAGTGGTGCTGGAACAGTGGCAATTTGATTAGCGTTTTTTGCCATTTGCGCAAAGGTTTGAACGAATTCTTGCGAGATAGGTGCTAAACCAACTATGGGTAAGTGGTCTGGGGTGGTGCACCTAAAGCCTACACGCCCTCCTTGAACTAAGGCTAATCCGCTTTTTTCAACAGCCGACTGCCACTGTTCTGCCATACCACCTAAGTGCTCTAGGTTATGAATATGATCTTTATCTTCCATGCTCGTATTAGCATCTCCTGTACCAAAAGTGGCGCCGATGCAGTGAGTATCAGACTTGGCAGGAGCAATAAAGCTTTTACCGCAAATGACTGTACTTAGGTTTTGGGCAATGTCTCGCTTAACATAGCTTAGTTGGCCACGACTAAAGCGAATAGGTAAGTGGCTGTCTTTCAGCAGCGACTTTGTTTCATAAGCGGTGGCTAGTACCAGATCGGATGCTTTAAACAGACCTGAATCCGTGTCAACAATCCAATCCTTAGCACCTTTGTAAATGCTGGTGGCCTGAGCTTGTTGGAAACTTATGTTGGGGTGGTCTAATAAACGTCGGCAAAGGTCAGCAGGACTAACCCAACCACTGGTAGGGAAGAATAATCCACCTTTCTCTAGGCGAGTATTGGCCAAGGCACTCGCTTCTTGAGCGTTAACGGCATAAGCCAATTCTGCTGGTATATGGGTATGGTTGAGTAACTGTTGTTGTCGTTTTCCTTCAGCGTCATTATAAGCCAGCTGTAACATGCCGCACTGTTGCCAGTATGGGTTGTCGCTGGTGCCTTCACCGAGGTAGTGCCTTAGAAAGTTTAAAGCATATTGGTAAGCAGTTAAGTAAAAACGCGTCAGCATAGCGCCATCTTGAGTGGCAAGTTTAATGTAGAGGCCACCTTGAGGGTTTCCTGAGCCTTGTTTGGCAATGCCGTGTTGGTCGATAACAAGAACATTTATACCACGCTCTGCCAGGGCTCGTGCAGTGGTTGTGCCGGCCAATCCAGCACCAATGACAATCACGCTTTTGGTTGGTTGAGTATTAGTAATTAACCAAGGTTTGTTATGGAAATATGGCGGCTGCTCCGGGCCCATAAGGCGCGTAAATTGACCGGCAAGCATTTCTCGTTTGCGACCAAACCCTTGCTTCTTTTGTACGTCGAATCCGGCTCCTCTTAACCCACGACGGACAAGACCTGCAGAGGTAAAGGTTGAGACTGTCGCAGGTTCATGCTGTACATATGACTGGCTAATGCGGCGCATTTGCTTAAAAAGATCATCGCTCCACATTTCTGGATTTTTAGAAGGCGCAAAACCATCTAAGTACCAAGCATGTACAGGGCCATTAATTTGTGGGAGGGCTTCTTTGATATCGTCCCAGTAGAGCGTCAGACTGATGCGCTCGTTCGGCCAAACTAGATGGTGTTCGCCACCGACTAGATGCGGATACTGATCAAGAAGCAGGCTGGGTAAATCACCGAGCAATGGCCACAGATCAAGCGCCTGAGTGAGCTGCTCTTTACTTAATGGAAAACGTTCGATACTGGTAAAATGCAACCAACCGGAGGTGTTCTGATTGCTTTGTAAATGCTGGCGCCAAAGCTGCCATGTGCGTAAGAAGTTTAAACCTGTGCCAAAGCCTGTTTCAATAATGCAAAAACTGTTTTGCTTATCCCAAGGCCAGTTATGCCAACGTTCAGGGATACCATTGTGCTTTAGAAAAACATAGGTACTTTCTTCTAAACCGTTATCCATAGAAAAATACGGATCAGAAAAACGATCAGAAAACGGCTGGCCGTTAGGCCAGCTTAATTCAGGAGAATAGGGAAGGTTAGACACAGGGCTTTAGTTGTTATGAGGTTGATTACTCAGCTACTGGAGCGGCTTCTTCGACGACTGAGGCTGAAAGAATAACAATAGGTTTTACCGGTACATCACCTGCAGTGGTACGGGTGGTTGAGATTTTATCGACTATATCCATCCCTATAATCACCTCGCCAAAGACGGCATAGCCAAAGTCACGTGCACCGTGGTCAAGAAAATGATTGTTTTTTACGTTAATAAAAAACTGACTGGTGGCACTGTCGACAACACTGGTACGAGCCATGGCGATACTGCCGCGTGTATTTTTCAGGCCGTTATCAGCTTCATTTTTAATGGGTTGGCGCATCGTTTTCATTTGCATGTTCTCATCCATGCCGCCACCTTGGATCATAAAATCTTTGATCACTCGATGAAAAATAGTACCGTCGTAATGTTTGCTATTCACGTAGGTTAAAAAGTTTTCAACCGTAATGGGTGCTCTGCCTTGGTTAAGCTCAAGAACGATATCGCCTTCACTGGTTTTCATTAAGACTTTTACGTATGAATCTTGAGCATAAGATAAAGACGAGAAGGCCATTATTAAGAAAACGACCAGTGAACGAATATTTAACAGCTTAAACATAATTGATGACCTATTAATTAAATAATGTGATAAAAGGCTTACGCCCAGTTACTACTATTACGCTTACCACCACGTAAAGCAGGTAAGATCAAACCGGCTAAAATACCAATAACGACTAAGCCACCACCGTACAGTAAAAAAGTCTGTTGGCGACTGTCACGCATCTGAGTGTTTTCAGTGGTTACTGTTTCTATCTGAATTTCTAGCTCGCGGTTACGCTGTGTAAGCTCTTTGTTTTTAGCGTTTAATTCTAGGGCAGAAGCAGACACGCTTTTAATATGTTCTAGCTCTTGCTCTAATTCAGATTTGGCCTTATCTAAGCCTGAACGCTCTGATTTAGTCTGTCTTAATTCATTCTGCGCTGCGTTATTCTGCTCACGAAGGGTGGCTAGCTCTGCTTTTAGCTTGGCCAGTTCGCGCTCTGCTAAAATTAGCTTTTCTTTGGCGACTGGTTCGTTTTCTAAAAAGCGTGATAGCACATAACCTTCAAGGCCTTTATCGGTTCTAACTTTGGTGTAGCCAGAGCCATCGTCTTCTTCTAAAACAATTAAATGCTCGCCTGTACGCAAGGCTTTAATGATGCGGTATTCCAAGCTTGGGCCAGTACGTAACTGTAAAAATAAAGAGTCGGTAACGTAACGCTTTTCAACAGCAGATGCTGCAAAAGCAAAAGACGATAATAAGATCAGGACAAAAATATTTCTCACGGGAAACCTCTGTTTTATTATGGAAGCACTTTTAAATAAGGCTTAACGGTGACTTTTTGATAAACGCCAGCTTCAATGTATGGGTCTGCATCGGCCCAGGCTTGTGCTTCGTCTAAAGAAGAAAACTCAGCAATAACAAGACTGCCGGAAAAACCAGCATCGCCTGGCTCGGCACTGTCGATGGCTGGGTGTGGACCGGCTACTAATAGACGACCCTCATCTTTTAATGCTTTTAAGCGCTCGACATGCGCAGGGCGTACTGATTGACGTTTGCTTAGGCTGTTAGGGACGTCTTCACTAATAATTGCATACCACATTGTTATTGTTCCTTTTGATCCATGTAACGATAAAGAAATAAGGATTGGCCGATAATAAAGACAATGGTTAACCCTAGCATGCCAAATAACTTAAAGTTGACCCAAGTGTCCTCCGAAAAGTTATAGGCGACAAGAAGATTGATGATACCGCTGACAATAAAAAAGATAACCCAAGCGTAGTTTAACTTTTTCCAAGTGCTATCTGGCATTTCAACGGCTTGTTCCATCATGCGCTGAAGGAAGGATTTCTCCATAAACCATTGACTGCCTAAGAATGCAGCGGCAAATAACCAGTTAACAACGGTGGGTTTCCACATAATAAATTCTTTATTTTGTAAGATAACCGTCGCGCCACCCATTAAAACTACTAAAGCGAGGGTGACTAAGTGCATTTTTTCAATCTTACCTGTTTTCCAACGAGTGTAGAGAATTTGTAAAACAGTGGCTGGAATTAAGACAGCAGTGGCCAAAATGATGGGTTGTGTGTTGTTTAATAAAGCTATTGAGTCGGCGCTTAGTATAGGCTCAAGAGCAGAAATTAACTCTGGCGATAGCTTGTAAACGACGAAAAAAATAACAATGGGTAGGAAATCAATAAGTAACTTCATTCGCTATAAGGCTTAACAGTAATTAGAATAGAGTGATTATGCGTAAGCAAGGGTATAGATTCAACGTGTCATCTACAATAGATTTACATTGTCACACGACAGCATCAGACGGAAAACTGACTCCGGCTGAATTAATTGCTAAAGCTCAGGAGCGTAATATCACCACTTTAGCTATTACAGACCATGACACTTTAGCAGGGTTCCGCGAGGCTAAGCCTTATGCTGAACAAGCCGGTATTAATCTTATCAGTGGTATTGAGGTCTCCACTGTTTGGGGTGGTGCTAACATTCATATCGTTGGTTTAAATATTGATGAAAACCATCCTACTATTTTAGAGGCAGAAACTTATCAAAAAAACGTGCGTATTAATCGTGCTGAAGTGATTGCTCAGCGTTTAGGTAAGCGTTTGAATCATGAAATAGATATGGATGAAATCCGATCTTATACCCAAGATGGCCAAATTGGTCGTCCCCATTTTGCTCAGTACCTATTGAAGCATGAATTAATCAGTACCTTTGCCGAAGCCTTTAATAAGTATTTAGGGGCAGGAAAAATTGGTGATGTGAAAACCGGCTGGCCAGATATCCCTACCGCTGTTCAGTGGATTACCGAGGCAGGTGGTATTGCGGTATTCGCCCATGGTCACCATTACAAAATGACACGTACCAAATTACGCGCCTGTGTGAGTGATTTTGTCGAAGCTGGTGGGCGTGCGATAGAAGTTGCTTACGGATTAATGGACAATAGCCAGCAGCAAAAGATGGTTCGTATCGCCGAAGATTTTGACTTACTAGGTTCTTGTGGCAGCGACTACCATGGACCCAATCGATTTGGTCTAGAATTAGGAACAATGACAGCATTTCCAGAAGGAATTACCCCAGTGTGGGAGACGTTTTAATTATGAGTGAATATATAGCAATACATCCAGAAAACCCTCAGCCACGTTTGATTAAGCAAGCAGCGGATATTATTCGTAAAGGTGGTTTAGGAGTAATACCAACCGACTGCGCCTATGCGCTAATCTGCAGCTTAGGTAATAAAAAAGCCGTCGACCAAGTCGTGCGCATGCGTAAACTGGATGCAAAACACAACTTCACTATATTGTGCCAAGATTTATCGGAGCTATCTGTTTTCGCAAAAGTAGATAACAGCCGCTTTCGTATTTTAAAAGGGAATACCCCAGGTGCTTTTACGTTTATTCTAGACGCCACGCGTGAGGTGCCCCGTCTATTACTAAACCCCAAAAAGCGTACTATTGGTATTCGTGTGCCGAGCAACTCAATTGCCCGCGCCTTACTGGAAGAATTAGGCGAGCCCGTCATGAGTAGTTCTCTGATTCTACCCGGAGACGATATCCCCTTAGCTGACCCTTATGAAATTAATGAAATGCTGGGTCATCAGCTGGATTTAGTCATAGATGGTGGATTCTGTGGTGTTGAAGCTACAACAGTAGTAGATATGACCGGTGACGATATTGAGGTGGTGCGCCAAGGCTTAGGTGACGCTAGCTCCTTTATTTAACTGCCTTTGAAAAATGCCCTGTTTTGCTTACTGTATTGCAAACTGAATAACCTGTATCATGGTTTCTTTTTATTGTGTGATATAGAGCAGTTTCATGAGTAAGCAGAACGAGCGTATTTTAACGGGCATTACCACCACAGGTACTCCTCACTTAGGTAACTACGTTGGTGCTATTCGCCCAGCGATCCAAGCAAGTCAAAACCCAGAAAACGATGCCTTTTATTTTATGGCCGACTTTCATGCGTTGATTAAAAGTCAGGATCCTCAGGCCGTGCATCAATCGAGTATGGAAATTGCCGCCACTTGGCTTGCTTTAGGTTTAGATACCGATAACGCCACTTTCTACCGCCAATCAGATGTTCCAGAAATTCCTCAGTTAACCTGGATTCTTAACTGCGTTTGCGCCAAAGGGTTGTTAAACCGTGCGCACGCATACAAAGCCGCCGTTGATGCCAACGTTGCAGAAGGCGAAGACCCAGACAAAGCCGTGACGATGGGCTTGTTTAGTTACCCTGTGCTTATGGCGGCTGATATCTTAATGTTTGGTGCTAATAAAGTACCGGTCGGCCGTGACCAGGTTCAGCATATTGAAATGGCGCGTGATATGGGGCAGCGTTTTAACCATTTGTTCAGCAAAAAAGATCCGTTGTTTGTCTTACCAGAAGCCATGGTCGATGACAGCGTTGCCTTATTGCAAGGTCTTGATGGACGTAAAATGAGTAAGAGTTATGGCAATACCATTCCCTTGTTTTTGCCAGAAAAGAAACTGCAAAAGAGTATTAATAAAATTGTAACCAACCTGCTTGAGCCTGGAGAACCAAAAGATCCAGAAACCTCTGCAGTGTTCCAAATTTACCAAGCATTTGCTAACGACCAACAAACTGCAGAAATGCGCCAAGCCTACGCTGATGGTATTGGTTGGGGCGATGCTAAAAAACAACTGTTTGCCTTGATTAACGAAGAAATTGGCGAGGCACGTGAGCGTTACTACGATTTATTGACACGTCCTGCCGATATAGAAGATATCTTACAGAAAGGCGCTAAAAAAGCCCGTGCTGTCAGTATTCCTATGTTGGAAAAAGTTCGTGAGTCGGTCGGCTTACGTTCGTTTAGCTAATTTAAATAGAGTCTAGTCTACCTATGACAATGGCCCGACAAGAAGAAATGCCATTTGCTTTAGTGCAAGGGGAGCCGCTTACGCAGCTGCCCCTAGATCTGTATATTCCACCAGATGCATTAGAAGTGATATTAGAGCAATTCGAAGGGCCACTTGATTTACTTTTATATCTCATCCGAAAGCAAAATCTTGATATTTTAGAAGTGAACGTTGCCGATATCGTTGATCAGTACATTATGTATATCAACATGATGCAAACGTTACAGTTAGAGCTTGCTTCCGAATATCTGGTCATGGCTGCCATGTTGGCAGAAATTAAAAGTCGTATGTTGTTACCGCGCAATCAAGGCGACGGTGACGACGAGGAAGACGACCCACGTGCAGAGCTTTTGCGTCGACTGCAAGAGTACGAGCGCTTTAAAGAGGCTGCTGAAAATTTAGATGAGCTACCGCGCCTAGAGCGAGATACCTTTACTGGTATTATCGATACGCCCGATAGAATACAAGAGCGCGTACATCCAGAAGTGGAGATGCAAGAGCTAATGCTAGCCTTTGCTGCCGTGCTACGAAGAACGGAGCGCTTTGAAAGTCATGAGGTTCAGCAAGAGCAATTATCAACGCGTGAGCGTATGAGTGATGTACTTAATAAACTGCAAGGTGGCCACTTTGTTACCTTCTCAGAACTCTTTGATCCCAATGAAGGGCGCTTAGGGGTAGTTGTTACCTTTTTAGCCATTCTTGAGTTAATAAAAGAGTCGTTAATTGATATTGTGCAGCAACAAACCTTTGGGTTGATTCATGTCAGGCTGCGCGAGCAGCGTTCAGCTGAAGGTCCAGAATTTGCTGATTATGTCGAGGATGACGAATGAGCCAAGTTGCACTAAAACATATTATCGAAGCCGCCATGATGGCTGCGGGTGCGCCTTTATCCATTGAGCGCATGCAAAGCTTGTTTGATGAAGGTGAACAGCCAACAGCTGCTGCGCTTAAACAAGCCATAAATGAGCTCCAAGGTGATCTAGCAGACCGAGGGATAGAGTGCATAGAAGTGGCTTCGGGATATCGTTTGCAAGTGCGCCCTAATGTGGCCCCCTGGGTGGCAAAACTTTGGGAAGAAAAGCCCCAGCGTTATTCACGTGCATTATTAGAAACTCTAGTGTTAATAGCATACCGTCAACCCATTACTCGTGGCGATATTGAAGATGTTCGTGGTGTTGTGGTTAGCTCAAACATCATACGCACATTGCAAGAGCGAGAATGGATTCGAGTGGTCGGCCATAGGGAAACTCCCGGCCGACCGGCCTTATACGCCACCACCAAAGAATTTTTAGATTACTTCGGACTGAAGAGCTTAGAAGAGCTGCCCAGTTTGACGGAAATAAAAGAATTAGAAAATATTAGTCGTAAGTTAGAATTAGGCGATGAAGCAGAAGCTAAGAAAGAGCCTGCTAAAGAATATGACTTTACCAGTAACGACGACGAAGAAACTGTCGACGTACTACTGGAAACCGAAGAAGATTTGGCGACGGCGGCCGATATTGTTGCTCGCGTTGAAAGCAACCTATTAAGCTTGCACGAGTCTGACGAAGAAGACACCGAAACTGAAATAACCGATGTATTAACCAGCTTACGCAGTAAGCAAACAGAAGGCACGCTGGAAAGCGCCCAGGAGAAAGAGAATGACTGAACGTGTACAAAAATTATTGGCTGTCGCCGGAGTAGCCTCGCGTCGTGAGTTAGAACGTTGGATTGCTGAAGGCCGTATCACTGTCAATGGGGTAACCGCTAAGCTGGGCGATAAAGCCAGTCCTGAAGATGATATCCGTGTCGATGGTCGTAAGATTAAGACAGAAGAAGCAGGGCAGTCGACCAGGGTGCTGGTGTATAACAAGCCTCTAGGTGAAGTATGTACACGCTCCGATCCGGAAGGTCGTCCAACTGTGTTTGACCATCTGCCTAAAACCAAAGGTGAGCGCTGGGTTAATATTGGACGTCTCGATATTAACACCAGTGGGTTATTGTTATTCACTACCGATGGTGAACTTGCCAACCGCTTGATGCATCCATCCAGTAATGTGGATCGCGAGTACGCCGTTCGAGTGCGTGGCGATGTCGATGAAGAAATGATTGAACGTCTGAAAAAAGGCGTTGAATTAGAAGACGGTTTGGCGCGATTTACCGATATTCAATTTTTTGACGGCGAAGGGCAGAATAAGTGGTTTCACGTGGTTCTAATGGAAGGTAGAAACCGAGAGGTGCGCCGTCTATGGGAAAGCCAAGGCGTGACCGTTAGTCGCCTGAAGCGCGTGCGCTACGGCTGTGTGTTTTTACCTGCGCGTATTCCAGTTGGCACTTGGATCGAGATGAACCAAAAAGAAGCCAATGACTTATACGACATGGTGCAACTAGCACGTAAGCCGGTGAAGCGTAAGTCAGTTAAAGAAAAAGAAGGCTTTATCCGTCAAGCAATGCGACAAAAAGTCCGCCAAGAAGCGGGTAAGCCTGCAAAAAGTAAAGCAGCCAAGAAGAACAAGAAGTAATTTTTAAAAAGCTGCACATTTTGTAGTAAGAGTGAGAAGAAAACTCAGTAAGCAGCGCCCTTAGGGCGCTTATAATAATAATTAAAAAATATAAAATCACTTGGGCAACAGTTAGGTATCGCATTGAAATGTGGTATCATTGGCGCCTTTAATTAGCCTCTTGCGCTTAAATACAAAGAACTATCGGCACAAGAGTTAACACATGGAATACCGACCGCTAATGATTAGCCTGGTCTAATAAATACGAGCCAAAAATCTATGGGTGAGTTAGCCAAAGAAGTTTTACCAATTGCCATCGAAGACGAGCTTAAACAGTCATACCTCGATTACGCCATGAGTGTGATCGTTGGTCGTGCATTACCTGACGTGCGTGACGGTTTAAAGCCAGTGCACCGACGCGTATTGCACGCCATGAATATCCTAAACAACGACTGGAACAAGCCGTATAAGAAATCTGCCCGTGTGGTGGGTGATGTTATCGGTAAATACCACCCCCATGGTGATATAGCTGTTTATGACACTATCGTACGTATGGCGCAAGATTTCTCAATGCGCTACACCTTAGTCGATGGCCAAGGTAACTTTGGTTCGGTTGATGGTGACCGTGCAGCGGCCATGCGTTATACCGAAATCCGTATGGAAAAAATGGCGCACTCGCTATTGGCCGATATCGATAAAGAAACCGTCGATTGGGTTGATAACTACGACGGCACCGAACAAATTCCAGAAGTTCTGCCAACGCGTATTCCCAACCTATTAGTAAACGGTTCATCCGGTATTGCTGTAGGTATGGCCACCAATATTCCACCGCATAACTTAGGTGAAGTACTGGATGGTTGTTTAGCACTTATCGACAACCCCGATTTAGATGTCGACCAGCTCATGGAATATATTCCAGGTCCAGACTTCCCAACCGG
>CALJVD010000055.1 GCA_937974825.1 uncultured Oceanospirillaceae bacterium
CGCTATTATCCGTAACATTATTAGGATTACTTGTTACTGGTTGCAGCCCAAGCTCTAGCTCTAGTGGCAGTAGTACTGTTGTGGAAAGTAAAGTTAATGGTTACGTTGGTGCCAGTAATATTTTTAAGTCGACAATTTTTGCAGTACCTATTGATGTTCAGGGGCAGCCGAAACTGGATACTGAAGATCAAAATAAATACGCTGGTAATAGAACCATAAGTGACTCAAAAGCCTACTATGTTGTAGGAGTGGCTGAAGAAGATAGTCCTAAGCCCATTCTGTTTATTGCCAATGCATTAGCCGAAGATAAAACCACTAAGCGATGCGAGTTAGTTGATGGGTGTGCTAAAGCTAAAGCCAATTATGGTGACACATACACATTAAATACAGAGTTCAAGCTTACGGCCGCTGTAAGCAGTGTTGGGGATGGTTCTAGAGTTAATATTAACTGGATCACGCACTTAGCTGCGGACGTTGCTTATACCACTTATATAGATGAAACAGGGGTCAAGCGAGAGTCGCCCAATACCGCTGCACCAGGTATGTACACGCCTTTTACGATAGAGCGTGGCAACCTTTGGTTATCTAAGCAATTTAAAATTTCTGATGTAATTTCATACCGCCCAATATCACCCTCACAACTTAATCAAGCCGATGGGCTTGTTGAAGGTTTACGCGAAGAAGGAATTCGTTATGGTGCTTTGTTAGCTGGTGGGCAAAAGCTAGCCAGTGATAAAGGTATGTCAGACAGCGCCTGGGTTACGTCCGTAGTGAATCAGCAACGTGAACTGCAAGGGCAATTGTATATAAATCATCAAGATAAGTTTTCAATGTGTAAGCTGTATGAGGCAGCCGAAACGGTTTTAAATGACAATCTAAAAAGGCAAACCGGCTTGTCGGCAGATGTTTCAGCGTCGGCGACTAATGCTTTAACAGAGTTAAGAGAAGAAAGAGCTGATGCCTGTTCTGCCAACTTGGGTGATAAAACTAATATAAAAGTAAAGGTTGATGAGATTAAAGGTTGGGCAGACAGTTTTAAGCAAGCTAAAGAGTTTGTAGGGGACTTAAACTCTCGCTTCTTAAATATGCGCTGTGATGATCCAGCTAAAGAAGGAGAAGGCTTTTTCGATTGTGACTACGTTAACGTTACCCAAGATTATTACAATAATTTAGAGCTATTTTATAAAAGTAATAAGGTAGAGTTAACTAAAGCATTGCATGGTATTCGTGATGACATAACTGAGTTTATTGCATGTTTAAACGATACAGTTAATACAAGTTGTACAGCGACAACGTATGTCAAAGGCGACTTAACTTATACCTTGGTTCCGGTTGAGAGTACTAAAGATGGCGTTGATAAATACTATGCTTTTGATTTTAGGATTACAGGTACAAGAAGCATTAGCAGCACATTGTCTTTAACCTTTAATGAAATACCAGTAGACAAGCAAACGGATAAGATTACAGAGTCGGATTACAACTATATACGAGTGGTATATCAAGGTGATAAATCACCGCTAAAAACACCGGCAAAGCTTGCTTTTGGCGATGAGAATAATAATGCACCTTCGCCAGAAGAAGAAGGGGTGGAACCCCTTGGTGTTGATATTAATATTCCCAGTGTAACTATTAAAAATACAGATGAAAGCTTTGAATTTAAAGATTTTAATCTGTATTTCTTCTCGGCTAAGTTACTTGGCGTCAAACCCATTTTTGATGAGCATAAAGCGATGCATTACAACCTTACAGAGGTGTCTGCAGGCTTGAATGTGCAAGGGGATATTCTTGGCAATATTATGGAAGAGGGTGAAAAGGTTGAATTGGCCAATACAGCAGAGTTGACCTTTAAAGCTAAATTCAGTGATGCGGCCAACTATTATGCACCTTCTATTTGGCCCGATGCTAATGATTATTTTGTAACAGACTCGGGTGTTGTTGCACCAGAAGTAAAGCCCGGTCTCTTTGAGTACAACTTAGTACAAAATAAAGATATTTTAATCTCATCCACACAAGCTAAAGACGGCGAAGTAACGGAAACTTGGGGAAATGCAGATTATTTAGAATTAACTGTTGCTGGTACGACAAATCGTTACGAAAAATATAAGCAAGATGAGAGGTACGCATTAAGAAATTGCCTGGTTAATAAGACTCTTAGTGTAGCTGAGCAAGAAAAGCAGAAAATTTGCCGAGCATCTGAAACGGTTTTAGAGGATTTCAGCGTAATTGACGATCTTATTTACAGTGAAGAAAAGTATTTTTCTAATTTTGCGATTCCTGCCTACGGTTCTTATAAGCCACGTATTCCTGAAGGTGTTACCTGGGGGGAAGGTACTTGGGATGGTATCTTAGTTGCTGAGTTTGCTCAGGGGGTAGACAATTTTGAATTGCGAATAGGACAAGAGTTTGTTGATGACAGCGGCGATAATATAAAACGTCGCCCATCGGCAATATTAAAAGTTAAAGCCAATAAAAAGACCGATACTAATTGGGAATTAGCCGCTTCGATGGGGTATAAGTATAAATACCTAGTTGATGTATTGCCCATGGGTGAAAAAGACACACAAAGCTTTTATTTTGCTTATTCAGTTAAAGAGTTTACTGATGCAGACGGCTCCAAGACATTTGTTGAAGAGCTGGGTAGTTTGAGTATTATTCGTGCAGGCACCAAACTGTTTCAATTAGAAGAAGGTAAAACCGTTAACGGCACGTTGGCCAGTCGCGTTGATTATGAAATTGATAAAGACGTCGTAAATAATTGTGGCTACAGTGGTCATCAAGTGAAGACAAAAAGTTGTAATGCCATTGCCTACCTAACGGTACGCGGTAAGCTGGTCGGTGTTTTACGAGAAGAAAATGGTGCTTATGTTATGCGTTACAGCGACGGTACTTGGTCTTTAATAGGTGGTAACTAGTATTAACCCTTTGTTCTTGCTGCTCGTTCTGAGCAGCATGTTTTTAACTCAGCAATCTTTAGCAGCACAAAGCTCTCAAGTGTTTGTGGAAGCACAAGTGCAGGCATCTTCTGCGCCCGTGTCTATTGATGATTTTATTAATGACTGGGAAGGTAGCTTAACCTCTTCAGGCGACTATGCGTTTGCAGACGGTCGTTTGCGTACGGGAATAGCACTAAAGGGTTGGGAAATGGCCGTTGAAAAACGCTGGCATTATGATCTTCGTTTCTCACCTGATACCGCTAAGCTTTATTACAATATTGAAAATAAAGTGGCGGATGATCAAAAGTATGATCTCAATTTAAATGTCAAAATGATTCACGCGGAAGGCATTAGCTTTGCTAAGACGTTGCAGTTCAATCATTTAACCATTAAGCCAGAGTTCACTTTCTATCGTTCTGACTATTATCAATTAGGGCAGCTAACTGGCAGTGCCTCGGGCGACATAGCAAATAAAGATAATATTGCTATTGAAGTGGATTTAAACGATTACCACTTCCGAGAAGACAAGATTCTTGAAGACCCACGCATAGGCGGTGATGGTTACGGTATTAGCGTTAATTTAACGGCAGCATACGAAAATGACCAATGGTTGTTCTATACCAGAGTCGATGACTTATATAGCCAATGGCAATTTACCGATTCAGTCTATCTCAATGGTAAGGTCTGCGTGTATTTTTCTGGCGGCTCGGGTAACTGTACTGGCGGTGGTGGTAAAAGTGGCGTTGAAAATTACACAGATAGCCTCGGGCATAGTCTATCTTCAACCGTCTTATATAAACCCATAGGCGTTTCTGCTCATGCTTATGTGCATGGGCGTTATCAAAGAGTAGGGCTACAAAAAGATTGGCAAACCGTAGCGGGTAAGCTCGGTGCTTCAATATACAGCACTCAACAACTGGGTCTGCACTGGCAAAGTAAATGGCATCGCTTAGCCCTGTTGTTGGATCATTATGAAATAAAGCAAGCGCATCATGCACAAGTGGATCTTGCTATTACAATTCCTTGGTAAAACGTATAAATACGGTATCATGCCTACTCTTATAAAGAGGCTTGTATGTACTTAGAGCATTTTGGCTTAAATAGATTACCTTTTACCATTGCCCCTGATCCTGACTTATTATTTCCATCGAGAAATCATCAAGAGGCCTTGGCGCATCTTAATTATGCATTAACCAGCCATGGTGGATTAGTGTGCCTTACTGGTGAAGTCGGTACGGGAAAAACAACGCTATGCCGTGCGTTTCTTTCCGACCTGCCAAAAGGGGTAGAAAGTGCGTATATATTTAATCCTCAATTGAGCCCAGTAGAACTTCTTCAAGCCATTGCTGAAGAGTTTGGTATTGAAACTAAGCACACTAACAGTCAACGTGAACTTTACAATTTGTTAAATCATGCGCTTTTAGAGGGTTATGCTAAAGGCCAGCGATTTATTTGCGTGATTGATGAAGCACAAACAATGCCTGCGCCCTTGTTAGAGCAGGTAAGGCTGC
>CALJVD010000056.1 GCA_937974825.1 uncultured Oceanospirillaceae bacterium
CAGTCCACTTTGCCTATCCAGTCTTAGCAATGTATTTTTAGCCTCTATCCCCAACAACCACTATTCTTCTTACGGACTAATCCATACAGGATAACCTGTTATTTAGACCTTTCTATTCTCTGCCCATTCCACGCTAACATCGCCGGTGTCAACAATAAGGTGATAAAAGTCGCTACCAGTAAACCACCTACTAAGGTAGTCGATAGCTGTGTCCAGTACTGGCCAGACGGTGCGCCGATAAAGACGTCGCGTTGGAAGAAGTCGACGGTTAAGCCTAAGACCATGGGTAACAAGCCGATTATGGTGGTAGTGGCTGTTAGTAATACAGGGCTTAGACGCTGCACTGCTGCTTTCATGGCGGCATCTAAAGGACTTAAACCATCGGCAATGTATTCATTATAAGCATCGATTAAAACAATATTATTGTTTACGACCACACCCGCTAGCGCCATCACCCCTATGCCACTCATCACTACCGAGAACGGTTCTTGGCGTATGAGTAGGCCTAAGAACACACCCGCTAAAGAGAATATAATAGCAGACAGTACTAAGGCGCTTTGGAAGAAACTGTTTAGCTGCAGCAGTAAAATAAACAACATTAAGAAAACGGCTAAGACAAACGCAAGCACTAAGAAAGTCATAGTTTCATCTTGGTCGTCTAATTCACCGGTAAAGTTAAAATCTATTTCCGGTGCAAAGTCAGCTTGTGCGATCTGTTGTTTTAAACGCTGAGTTGCCTCTGTTGCTGTCACTCCGGCTACTAGGCCTGACTCAATCGTCTGTACATTACGCGAGTTTACTCGAGTAATAATGGTGGGACTAAGGCTGGCAGACAGCTGCACGAAGTTTTCGATGGGTAGCAACCCTTTAATTGTCGGAACACGTAAGTTCGCCAAGTCGGTCATTGAGCGCTCAGACCAAGGGTAGCGAATACGTATATCAACCTGCTCCGGTGCCCCTTCAGGCAAATAAGTACCAACCAGTACGCCATCGGTCAGCAAGCGTGCTAACGAGCCTAACTCAGCCACGTTGACACCATACTGGGCTGCTTTCTCTCTATCTACATCGATTTGAATCTGTGGCTTAGGAGTCGCTACGTTGCTGGAGATATTAGTAAAATCATCTGCTGCTTTCATTAGTTCTTGCAGCTGACTAACGGCTTCAGGAAGAATAGAGCGGTCTCTGGCTGATACTTCGATTTTTATTGGTTTCGACGATGAAGGCCCGCCTTGCTGCTCTTGAACGTTCAAGCCAATACCTGGGATAACTGCACTTTCAAGACGAATACGTTCTATTATTACGCTGGCTGCTTCACGCTCACGCCAATCCAACAGGTCTATTTGGATAGTACCAATAACTTCCGAGTCAAGGTTGGCTTTCAGCCGCTCTTCAACAGAACCGATGGTGCGTGCGTAAATACGTTCAATACCAGCAATGGATGCAACTTTTTGCTCAACCAGTTTGATTAAGTCATCTGACTCACTCACCGATAAATTTCCATCGGCTTGTACTTGAATTTGTACGCGGTCAGCTTCAACGTCTGGAAAAAAGCTAACGCCCTTACCAAGCTGTGCATACAAGAAGAAAGAAAATAACAAAGCGAATAAGCTGACCAGTAAGGCTAACAAGGGCTTATCAACCATATAACACACCAAGCGCTGTAGCTTAGAGTCTTCGCTGTTAGCGGCGTTGATGCTCGCCTCTGTGACTAAGGCATCGCCTTTTAACAGTGAACCTATAATAGGGACAAACAGAAGCGCCATCAGTAACGATATTAGTAGCGTTATAATAACGGTCGCTGGTAAATAAAACATAAACTGCCCAGCCACACCAGGCCAGAACAATAGGGGTAAAAACACCGCCAAGGTGGTCATGGTTGAAGCAATAATAGGCCAGGCCATACGTTGTGATGCCTGTAAGTATGCAGCTTTTCGTTCTTGTCCTTGTTGGCGTAGTCTTTCAGCAAGTTCCACCACCACAATAGCGCCGTCCACCAGCATGCCTATTACTAAGATAAGCGCGAACAGCACAACAATATTTAAGGTAACACCAAGAAGTTGCAGCGCCAGTATGCCACCGAGGAAGGAACCTGGAATGGCTAAGGCCACTAACAAAGAGGCTTTTATACCTAAGGCTAAAACTACGGTCAGCGTTACTAGTATAATTGCTAAGATAACGTTGTTTTCTAGGTCGCCTAACAGTTGCTGAATATCTTCCGCTTGGTTTTGCATGTAGGCGACTTTAACGGTCGACGACCACTCTGAGCGTTCTTCTTCAACCATTGCTTGAACATTTGCAACTACATCAATTATGTTCGCACTGCTTAGCTTTTTAACGTCTAGGGCAATAGAGGGCTGGCCATCAATACGAGCGTAGCTGACTGAGTCTTTAAAGGTACGACGAACTTTAGCAACATCACTGACGCGCACAACATTATCACCGACAACCTTTACTGGCATTTCAAGCACATCAACTAGAGATTCGATAGTGCCTGGAATAGCGACGCTAATACGACCGGCACCAGTGTCCATTGCCCCTGCAGTAATCAACAAGTTGTTATTACTAATGGCCTGAGAAACCTGCGCCAGCGATATATTGTAAGACTGCATCGCTAACGGCTCGATGATAAGTTCTAATAAATCTTCACGGTCACCCGACATATCGACTTCAAGTACACCACTAATAGTTTCCAACTTATCTTTTAAATTACGTGCTAAGCCAATGAGGTCGCGCTCGGGAATATTGCCTGAAAGCGCTACGGTTAGGATAGGAAATAAGGACAGGTCGATTTCATGAATGATGGGCTTATTGGCACCGTCGGGTAAATCCTGCTCTGCTTTTTCGGTTTCATCCTGTAGGTCACGATGTGCCTTGTCATTATCAAAACCAGCAGCAAACTTCAGCTGCAACATAGCAAAGCCTTCACCTGCTTGGGCCGTTAATGTATCTAGCCCATCGATGCTTTGTAACTTGCGCTCCAGTGGTTCAACCAATAAGCGCGCACTGTCTTCTGTTGAAATACCGGGGTAACTGACTAACACAGTGAAAACCGGTATATCAATTTCGGGAGCGGCTTCTTTGGGTATGATTGTGTAGGCAATGCTACCCATGACAAATAACAGTGCCAGTAGCAACATGGCGGCACGGTTACGGGAAAAAACACCTGCGATAATATTATTCATTACAGACTCTCACCGCTTTTGTAGCCTTGGGGAACCGGCTGAGGGTCAACCTCTTGCCCTGCAGACAGTGAGCCATGGCTAATAACCACTAAGCGTGACTCTTCACTTATACCGCTAATCCATAAACCGTCGACATCAGCACGCTCTACCGTTACTTGTTCGAATAAAACCATATTGTTGTCGTCTACCGTGTGCACCCCCATACGACCTGCGGTATCTATTTTTAATTGTGCGGCGGATATTTTGTGGGCCTGAACTTCATTGGTCTTAATGGTTACTTCTGCGCTCATGCCTGAGGGTAGCGGCTGCTCACTATTTGGAATGGTTACTTCTACGCGAAAGGTACGGGTTTCTGGGTTAGCAATGGGCGCTATAAAACTGACTTTACCCAAACGCTCCTCACCACCGATAATACGAACCGCAGCGGGCATATCTATCTCTAATCGATGAATCTGGCTTTGCTGCACATTAATAATGGCAATTAATGGGTTGTTATCAATTATTTCTAATACCGGGCTACCAGGTGACACATAAGCACCTTGCTCTATAAAACGCTGGTTAACCACGCCATTAACGGGTGCGATTAACGTTGTATTTTCAATATCAAAAGTAACTCGACGCAGTTGAGCTCGGGCAGCTTCTAGTTGCGCCTCCACTGCTTTTAACTGCGAGCGTGAAGCAAGATTTTTCTCTATAAGCTGTTTGGTTGCATCAAAATCACTTTGTACCTTTTTAACTTGGGCATCGGCTTGCGCGCGCTGAACTTCGCGGTCATCAATGGATAGCTTAGCAATGACATCACCTTTACTAACCCGCGTACCACTCTCAACAATCATTTCTAACATGCCATCGGTACGCGTACGAACGCTAAGCTGCTGGTTCGGTATAATATCACCGTTCAGGGTTAATTGACGCGACACTGTTACCGCTTTGCTGTTTTTAACGGCAACGGTAGGCAATACTGTTTTAAGTTCTTCTGTAATACCATTATCACTTTTGAATATAAGGCCGCTCGATATCCATAAAACCACCAGTAAAATTATTGCAATAAATACAACGGTTGTGCTCTGTATTTTTCCTTGCTGAGTGTATAGCGAACGCTGCGGTGAAAAAGTCATTATTGTTTTACCTGAATAATGTGGTGATTGTTTAATAAACAAAGGTTTTATCATTATTTAATAGTAGCATTAATACTCTAATCAAGTAGCGACTAAGCGTGATGAGCGCCACTTGGCGGCACCTAATCTAGTTAATATGAACTT
>CALJVD010000057.1 GCA_937974825.1 uncultured Oceanospirillaceae bacterium
ACGCCATGAGGCTGAATAACCTATTAGGCGTTAGTATCTTCGCCCTCTTCGGTTTGTTGCTCTTCTTGCTGGCGAATGTAGCCTGCCGCTTCGGCATCATTTTTCAGCAACTCTTGTTGTTCCCCTTGAACAGGAATTGCACGCGATTGCTGGTTAATTTGATGAATTTGCGAGGCATTACTTAAATCTCGCTCACTAGTAATAGAGGCAATCGACTCACGATCTTTTAGGAAGCCAATGACATCTTCACGAATGCTTTTAAGTTCGGCATCGTTCTTATGCATTTCCATAATAAAACGAGGATGTTCAAGGTTGCGAATACCGGTAGCAGCGAAGGTACTAGTCACAATACGAGAGACAATCACCCAAGGAGTAATACTTGAACGTACTAATGTATTTTCTGAACGAGTGGAGTCATAAATACCGGCACCGGTAGAAATCTTAGATTCTGTGAAGGTACCCTCAACCTTAAAGTAAATTAAGTTACTTTCGAATTGCAGCTCTGCAAAGAACAAATGCGCAGAGTTCGAAAGAATTCGTGCAAAAGCGCGCACAAACATACCCGCAAAGAATAAGTGAACAATAGTGCTTACCTGCGCAGAAAGTACGCCTACCTCTTCAACGGTTAAAGCTTCCACACCGCTTTGTCTTAAGATACTAAGACCTTCAGCACCGGCGGCAATTTTTAAACCTAACATCATTGTTAGAATAGAACCGATAACAAATAAGGCGTTACCCGTAATTAGGCTAATCAAACGCACCTTATTAAATACATCGCCTAATTCCATCGGCTTATACTGTGGCTGAATTTCTTGCATTAACTCGCCAGAAAAACTGCCCTTGCCTTCCACTTGCTCATTAAGTTTTGGATCCAACTCTTGATACACACGGTTAGGCACTTCTTTGTAACGACGATTTGCCATTACTAAGTTGTCTAAATTAATAAAGACTTCATTAGGGTGTACCGATTCTTGCCAGTTTTCACGCAACTCTGACACTTCAGTTTTAGGGTCAGCATACTGAGTACGCTTACGAACCATAACGGCCACCAGCGCACTGGTTACAATGGCACCTAAAATAGTACCTAGTAAATAGAACATGGTATGGGGGCTTGGTAAAAACTCTAATACCATATTCATATCATCGACGGTTAAGCCCGACACATTCAAAATCATTTGAAACAAAATACTAACGACCACCGGTAAAATAATGGCTCCGGCAATTGTCCAAGTTAGCGATTTAGCGCCCATCACAGGAATGCTTTTATCGGCCATACGGTTAATAGACGTACCGGCTGAGCGCCATGAATACAATAAGAATAGAGTTAATACTACTGAGTACACTGGCAAAACTACTTTACCCGCTTCACCAGCAAAACCAGCCAGCGAGACAAACGCTACTAGGGCATAAGCCACCAACGCCAAAATAGTTTTAATCCATGCACCGAACACCAGTTGAGTTAGATTACGAACGGGGTATGGCATATAGGTTAAACGTGGGAAGAAACTGTGCACTAATCGCGCTATAAAACCTTGCGGCTCAATAAAAGTACTGTTTTTACGGCCTACAAACATTTCAATTAAGCGTTGATAGCTGTATGCAGTGTAAGACGACTCTTCTTTCGCCGTCGTAGTTTCAGAGCGACTGCGATTATAAGCAAGAGAAGTAGGATGGCTACGACCAACGTAATAGCGCATCATAGCAATAATACCTTGCGATAAAACCTTAATGCCGTTGCCCAACAGGCCTAAACCAAAGAGTACAATAATCCAACCCACCAGCTGATCGGTTTGAACTTTCTGAGCCGCTATAAACAGCAAGTAGATACCTAATGCCGCCACGACCGTACCGCGCAATGATTGCACCGTACCTTCGGTTTTAAAGGGGTTTTTAATCCCTAAGTTTATTGATCCATAATCAAATGCCATGCACTTCTACCCCGATAATTTTTTTAGTATTTTTATTCAGAAACCACTCAGCCCCATGACTAAGCCATCGCTGATATTTCAAAGCAAAAAATTGTACACTATTCTTTGTGGTTATTAATAAGCAATTGAACATTTTTTTGAGTTAATTCAAGAGCTCGATTACACTGGCGCCTTTCATTTTTGCATCAACAAGTGAGCGACTGATGAGTAAAGAAAACCGTTTAAGCCAACTGGTCGGTAAAGTTAACAAGTTACCTGAAGGAATTCGTACTTGGGCACTGTCTACTATTATTGGTCGTGTTGTGCGTTTTGCCGGTACGGCGGGTACTAAAGTTTTAAAACTGACGCCTAATGAATGCATCATTGTTATGCCAAACAAAAAGAAAGCACAAAACCACATTGGTAGTGTGCATGCTGCAGCCATGGCACTAATGGCGGAGTCTGCCACAGGTTTTATTACCGGTTTAAGCGTTCCTGATAGTCGTATTCTTGTTATCCGTTCTATGGAACTAGAATATATTCGCCGCGCGACCGGTGACATGAAAGCCGTTGCTAGCTTTACTGACGAGCAAATTGCTTACATTAAAAACACTGAAAAAGGCGATATCGAAGTACCTGTTGTCATGACCGACAGCACAGGTACTGAAACCGTAAAAGCCCGCATGGTATGGGCGTGGACACCAAAGAAGAAAGCTTAGAGGTTAGGAGCCGAGAGCCGGGGGCCGAGAGTCTGGCGTAAGCTCGGTTTTTCGGTATAACGCGTACAGGCCTTGTGCGCTATGGATGGCGCACTAGAGCATACAGGGATGTACTCGCTGCGAGCCTGCAAGCGTTGGATCGAAAGTAGCCAATGAGCGAAATAGAGCCGAGAGTCTGGCGTAAGCTCGGTTTTTCGGTATAACGCGTACAGGCCTTGTGCGCTAAGGATGGCGCACTAGAGCATACAAGGATGTACTCGCTACGAGCCTGCAAGCGTTGTATCGAAAGTAGCTAATGAGCGAAATAAAATAGATTAGAGAGTCGGGAGTCAGGCGTAGCTTACGCCTAACCCTAGACCCAGCACAGCTTACCCCTTATAATCACGCTCCTAAATTTATTCACTCCCCTTCTGCAGGAACAAACTCTTGATTTCAACCGCTAATATCACCATGCAATTTGGTGCGAAGCCCTTATTTGAAAA
>CALJVD010000058.1 GCA_937974825.1 uncultured Oceanospirillaceae bacterium
TATGATTAAAAAAGTATTGATCGCAAACCGTGGTGAGATAGCCGTACGTATTATACGTGCCTGTGCAGAGATGGATGTTCGCTCGGTTGCTATCTATACCGAGCCTGACCGTTTAGCGCTTCATGTAAAGCGTGCAGATGAATCCTACTCTTTGGGTGACGATCCAATCGCCGGTTATTTAGATCCATTACGAATTGTAAATTTAGCTGTCGAGGTAGGTTGTGATGCCATCCATCCGGGTTATGGTTTCTTATCTGAAAACCCTGAGTTCGCTCGTGTTTGTGAAGAAAAGGGCATTGTTTTTATTGGCCCTAAGTCCAGTGTTATTCATGGTATGGGAGATAAAACCCAGGCCAGAGACTCTATGCGTGCCGCCGGCGTGCCTATTACCCCCGGTTCAGACGGTAACTTAGCCAATTTAGAAGAAGCCATTGTTGTGGCACGTGAAGTCGGATACCCCGTTATGTTGAAAGCAACGTCGGGTGGCGGTGGCCGTGGTATTCGTCGTTGCGATAACGAACAAGAATTAAAAGTGCAGTATCCGCGGGTTATTTCTGAAGCCACTAAAGCCTTTGGTTCGGCCGAAGTCTTTATGGAAAAATGCATTGTTAATCCACGTCATATCGAGGTGCAAATACTGGCTGATAGCCATGGCAATGTGGTGCACCTGTTTGAGCGTGACTGCTCTATTCAACGTCGTAACCAAAAACTGATAGAAATTGCACCAAGTCCACAGTTAACGCCAGAGCAAAGACAGTACTTAGGTGGGCTGGCCGTCAAAGCCGCAGAGGCTGTAGGGTACGAAAACGCAGGCACGGTAGAGTTTTTGTTAACCGGTAATGAAGTCTACTTTATGGAGATGAACACTCGCATACAGGTAGAGCACACCATTACTGAACAAATTACCGGGGTGGATATTGTTCGAGAGCAAATCCGTATCGCCTCAGGCTTGCCACTAAGTTATCGCCAAGAAGATATTCAGTATCGCGGCTTTGCCATGCAGTTCCGTATCAATGCTGAAGATCCTAAAAACGACTTTTTACCGAGCTTTGGCAAAATTTCGCATTACTACGCACCGGGTGGCCCTGGCGTGCGCGTCGATACTGCTATTTATACCGGTTATGAGATTCCACCTTATTACGACTCTATGTGCTTAAAGCTGGTGGTGTGGGCGTTAACATGGGAAGAGGTCATCGCACGCGGTCGTCGTGCACTAGATGATATGCGCTTGCACGGGGTTAAAACCACCGCCAGCTATTATCAAGCTATCTTGAGTCATCCTGACTTTATCAAAGGTGAGTTTAATACCAGCTTTGTACCTGAACATCCCGAGCTTTTAAATTATTCAGAAAAACGCCACCCCAGTGGTGTTGCGCTGGCCATCGCTGCTGCTATTGCTGCTCATGCAGGCTGGTAAGGAGATCCAAAATGACAAAGAAAATTGAAGTAACAGATTTAATCTTACGAGATGCGCATCAGTCATTAATTGCTACCCGTATGCGTACGGAAGATATGCTGCCAATCTGTGAGAAATTAGACAGTGTTGGTTATTGGTCTCTGGAAGTGTGGGGTGGTGCTACCTTTGATGCTTGTGTGCGTTTTCTTAAAGAAGATCCTTGGGAGCGATTGCGTCAATTACGTCAGGCGCTGCCTAATTCGCGTTTACAAATGCTATTACGCGGCCAAAACTTATTAGGCTATCGCCATTACGCTGATGATGTAGTAGAAGCTTTTGTGCAAAAAGCGGCCGACAACGGCATTGATGTATTCCGTGTCTTTGATGCCTTAAACGATATTCGTAATCTTGAAACCGCCATGAAAGCGGTTAAAAAAGCTGGCAAACATGCGCAGGGGACTATTTGTTACACCACCAGTCCCGTCCACACCTCTGAGTTGTTTGTTACCTTAGCTAAAGAGATGGCGACCATGGGGGCTGACTCTATTGCCATTAAAGACATGGCAGGGCTATTAACCCCATACGCAACCTATGATTTAGTGAAGGCATTAAAAGCCGCAGTGAACTTGCCTATCGTAATTCACAGTCACTCTACCTCTGGTTTAGGGCCAATGTGCCAATTAAAAGCCATTGAAGCGGGTGCTGATCGTATTGATACGGCTATCTCGGCCTTTGCTGGTGGTACTAGTCACCCTGCTACAGAGTCTCAAGTAGCTGCCTTAAAAGGCACAGAGTTTGATACGGGGTTAGATTTAGAGCTGTTGGCTGAAATTGCCGATTACTTTAAAGAAGTGCGTAAGAAGTATCATCAGTTTGAAAGTGAGTTTACGCGTGAAGATGTATCGGTACAGTTAAACCAAGTACCGGGTGGCATGATGTCTAACCTTGCTAACCAGTTAAAGGAACAGAACGCGATAGACAGAATACGCGAAGTGTTTGCTGAAATTCCACGTGTTCGTGCCGATTTAGGTTACCCACCCCTAGTGACGCCAACCTCTCAGATCGTTGGTACTCAGGCGGTATATAACGTCCTTTCAGGGGCACGTTATAAAACCATCACTAATGAAGTGAAACGTTATCTGCAAGGAGGGTATGGCGCAGCGCCAGGGACAGTTAATGCCGACCTAGTTCGACAAGCCATTGGTAATGAGCCTATTGATGATGCACGCCCAGCAGACTCTCTAGCTCCAGAAATGGAACGCTTACGCAAAGAAATAGGTACGTTGGCGAAAAATGAAGAAGACGTTTTAACCTTCGCTATGTTCCCAGAACTAGGACGAGAATACTTACAAGAAAGACAAGACGGTACGTTAAAACCAGAAAAATTACTGCCAGTTGGTGAAAAAGGCGCACAGTCTGCTATGGCAACTGAGTTTAAAATTCAAGTCCATGGTGAAACCTATGAGGTGGCTGTAACCGGTGTAGGTGTGTCTTCCTCTGATCAGAAAAAGATTTATTTGTCGCTTGATGGGGTGCCACAAGAAGTAATTTTTGAACCCTTAAATGAATACAGTGGTGGAAAAGGCAGTGGTCGTAAAAAAGCTTCTGAACCCGGTCATGTCAGTACCGCTATGCCAGGTAATATTGTAGAGGTGCTGGTTAAAGAAGGTGATAACGTTAGCGCTGGGCAAGCAGTGTTAGTCACCGAAGCCATGAAGATGGAAACTGAAGTGCATGCCAACATCGATGGGGTAGTGAAAGCTGTGCACGTGAGTAAAGGCGATCGTGTTACTCCAGGTGAAGTGCTGATAGAAATTGCATAGACCTTGAAGATGTGGTTTAAAGCAGCCAGAAAAATCCTATTAAAATTGAACGATACAGATGAGTAAGAGAGCAAGGTAACAATGGAAAAAATTATTAGAGGCGTGCTTAACTTTAAGCGCAATGTTTACCCGCAACGCAAAGACCTGTTTGAGCACTTGGTGAATGATGGTCAGTCACCCGAAACCTTATTTATTACCTGCTCAGATTCGCGTATAGACCCGAATATGGTTACTGGCTCAGAGCCTGGTGATTTATTTATTTTTCGTAACGTTGGTAACGTTGTACCACCGCATAGTAATGAGACGGGTGGTACTACTTCGGCCATTGAATACGCTGTATCTGTATTGAAAGTAACTAATATTATTATTTGTGGCCACACAGATTGCGGTGCCATTACCGGTGCTTTGGATACTAGTCAACTTAAAGGGTTGCCGCACGTTAAAGAGTGGTTGGGGCATTGTCGTTCTGCCATGGAGGTTGTGCGTGAGCGCAATGGTTTAGAAAGTGGTGCACCATTAGGGCATGAGTATTTAAACGCAGCTATCGAAGAAAACGTACTGCAACAGGTGCAGCACTTGCGAACCCACCCTGCCGTAGCTGCTAAGCTTGCTACGGGTAAAATCAAAGTACATGGTTGGGTATACGACATTAAAACGGGTCAAGTACGCTGTGCCATGCACGATGATTTTAAATTCCAGCCTTTTGAAAAGTATTTTAGTAAGCAAATAAAAGAACTGGGGCTGGACAAGTAAATCGGCTTTAAAGTCTAAGGACTACTAGGGTCTAGGGCCAAGAGTCCGGTGTAAACCACACTAGGCTCTTGGCTCTTGGCTCTTGGCTCTTGGCTCTTGGCTCTTGGCTCTTGGCTCT
>CALJVD010000059.1 GCA_937974825.1 uncultured Oceanospirillaceae bacterium
GCAAAGGAGCATCTAATGCACGTAAAAATGCGTTTTGCCAAACACGTTTATGCGGTTGAGCTTTTTTACGAAATACCCCGGCAACCCAGTAAATAACGATGTTAGCTATCAAGCTAAAAGCGATTACAAACACTGGAAAAAACCAAGAATATTGCGAGAAGTCGAAAGTAGGCCAGAGGCTCATAAATCGTCCATTTTTGTGGAGGTATGTGTGTTTAAATGCTACCACGCTTCAACAAAGAAGCTGAAATATAAAGCATGCTAAGAACGCTAACTGCCATTAAAGGCCCTAGGAGCAATCTTAGGGCTTTTTTGTTTGTGCTGATAAAACACCAAATAGAAAGCGGATAAAGGTAACAGCAGTCAGTGTAGCTATAGTTTAAAGCTACTTTTTATGCTTACTTGGCTTTTCTTGGGGTATATCTTCGTAGCCGGTAATCATGGGCTTGATCATACTAAATACAGTTTTACCCATGGTGGTCATGTAAACATGAGCGATTACAAATATCAGCATAGCGAAAGCAGCCGTAGTATGTACTAAAGCAACGCCTCCTAAAGTTAGCAGGGGTAAGCCTAAATCTACCCAATGATTGTAGAACAAATAGAGCAGGCCTGAAATCCAAATAGCCGGGGATATTACTAATTTAAAGCCCAAATAGGCTAAGCGTTGTAAGGGGTTATGCTTAGCCTGAGTCGTCGCCCGATAAGGATGTTCAGCGCCAGTAAAGGTGCCAATAAGGTAGTAATGGATAACTGCACCCAGTTTATCAGTGGTGGGAATATATTGACGCCACTCACCAGTAGTTAAGTGCCAGAAAATGGCTAATATCCATAATCCCATCAATGCATAGGCTGCATACTCATGCAGTTGAGAGGCTTTACCAAACCCTAATACGTTATAGCTGCTGTGAATTTCAAAGCCGGTAAACATTAAAAAGAAAATTAATGCTGCTTGGCTCCAATGCCAGAAGCGCTCAAAACGTTTGAATATCATGGTGCGTTTCATTTTTCTCTCCTGCGGCTGCTAACAAAGCGACCTGTGCCATGTATTAAGCTGCCTAGCAATGTAAGTAGCGCTAATGACCAGCCAGCACGATCAAGCCAAATATTGCGATCACGGCCTGGCATGTAAAAGTCAGTCAGCTCGGCTAAGCGGCCATCGCGAGCATGACAAGAAGCGCAAGTCAGTGCGTCTTCAGCCGGTGCCACCATGTGAGCAATGGGCCAGTGCATCCGCGTTTCAATAAAATCGAATTCACCACTGTATTCTTGACCGGCGTAGTCAGTGCCTGCTTGCAGAGACTTAGCCCAGTCAAAGTTAGTCCATAAAGCGGTATCGTCATCGGCGCTGTAAACATGGTTAACCAGCAAATGCTTGTGAACTTTGTCGTAGGGTTGTTTACCTTCCATAATTTTAAATGGCCAAATACGAGAGTCTGGGTTGTCGTGGCTGCCTTTAATTTTATTAAGCTCAATGGGTGTTTGTGTATCATCGATTTTGTCTTCACGTAAGGTGTAACGCGACACGCCATCAAACCAGCGGTACTTAGGTACGACGTTTTCACCATAGCGGAAGGTGCCTTTGGTGCTTAAATATTGAAGGTGACCTTCGGAATCGTAAATAGTTTGTGGGTTGCCGTCGGCATCGAGCTGTCCGGCGGTAGACCAGTCCCACCAGACTTTTGTTGCCACGCCACCTCTGGCGAATTCGGGAATATGACAGGTTTGGCAAGCGACTTGGTCAACGTGGTCGTTAAGTTTTGATTGGTTGTGTGGGCTGTTGCCATGGCAAGATTCGCATGAAGCACGTGTATGGTCGGTATGGCCAAGCACGTCTATGCCTAAAGTATCACGTGCATTGGTTAAATAACGACTGCCGGTGACGCTGTGGGCGGAGGTTGTATGGCAATCGGCACAAGCAAAGCCAGCGCCGTCTTTAGACATATGCACATCAAGAGCGCGCGGAGCGGTTAATAATGATGAATCTAAGTCACCGTGCTTTACACCGTCACCACCACCGCCATAAAAATGGCAGCTACCACAGTTTCTGCTACTTGTAGGACCAATATTTTGAGCGATATTGGCAAAGTCAGTCTTGTGAATAATAGAGCTATCTACAGGGTCTTTGTATTCATAGATTGGATGGCCAGCCTGATTAGGTGATTTTTTATAATCGCCGGTGGTGTCGTGACAAATTAAACAGTCAACAGCGTTCTCACTGGTTGGCGGTGGCAGGCGCATATCATTCCAACCGTAGCCAGTATGACAGCTAGTGCAGAAGGGTTCGTTAGAAGCAGCAGCCCCACAAAAGCTATTAATAACGTGCCGTTTACCTAGCATCTGGCCCGTTTCTGGGTGGGGATATTCTAACGTCCAGTGGGTGGTTTTTTGTAATTGTTTAGACGCTTCGGTATGGCAACTTATACAGGCTTGAGTGACATCGGGTGCTGTCTCAAAAGATTGTTGTAGTTTTTCAAATTGGCTGTGGTCAGCTGTCGATGGAGAGGTACGCTCAATGGCAACGGCTGTAGCAGTACTCAGCATCAGTAACATGACCGCAGCGAGCATCTGCCGTAATGATAGATGACTTAAATGCTTATTCATGGAGCCTCCACTGACTCAGTTCGTTCAAACTATCTAATGAGCTTAGCAGCCATAGCGGTTGAAAAATAAAGTCTAAGCGCTGGCTACTAGTAAAGCTTAATGTTGAACCATCAGTATAGGTGTAATCTTTTTGTTAGTAGCTGACATTTGTCATGGGCAGTTAGAATAAAAGCCCTGTCTGCCAAGCTAAGGGCAGTATGGCTGACCTCAGCACAGGCTAATAACTATAAGTTATGGCTTAGTTAGTAAGTACTTAGCCACTGCATGGTAGGCGGGTAAAGAGGTGGGGTCATTAGCACCGTTAATTGTGAGTTAAGACGATGTATTGCGCTTAGAAACTGCTAACATCCAATAAAACATTAATAGCCCACCGAAAGAAAGTAAAACACCTACCGCGCCCGTCGCAGCATAGCCCCAACCCCACTCAATCACTAGGCCGCCTAAAAAAGCGCCAGAAGCATTAGCAAAGTTAAAAGCAGAGTGATTAAGTGCTGCTGCCATAGTTTGCGCGCGACCAGCCACCTCCATCAGAAGCACCTGAATAGCAGGTCCAATAGCAACGACAGTACCTACACAAAAAATAGTAATGCAGGCAGGTATCAAATAAGACGAGCTATAGACATAAACACCACAGACAAGCGCAGACCAAAGCAAACAACGCTTAATGGTACCGAGTAGATCTTTGTCAGCCATTTTTGAACCCACTAAATTGCCGACAACCATACCTGCGCCGAGTAAGGCAAGAATAATGGGTACACCGGCTTCTGTAAGTCCGGCTAAGGTAATAAGTGTTGGTTTTACATAAGAAAAAATGGAAAACATACCACCGAATCCAATCGCACCTATACCAAGTGTTAGCCATACTCGTTTGTTGGTGAATACGGTAAGTTGATCGCTAATACGAGCGCCGGCTAAGGGTGTTTCTTGAGGGACAAACAACCAAACTGCAAGGCAGGCGATTAAAGCAAAGATACCTACTAGCCCAAAGCTGAAGCGCCAACCCAGCCATTGGCCTAAAGCCGAGGCAAAAGGGACACCAATTAGTGTTGCTACAGCTAATCCCATCATGACATAGGCAACGGCCTGCGTGCGCATATGCCTAGGCGCAAGAGAGGCCGCCACCAATGAAGCAATACCAAAATAGGTGCCGTGTGGAAAACCACTGACTAAACGTAAGCCTAACAGAGCAGCGTAATTGTCAGCGAAAGCACTGGCAAAATGCCCTATAGCATAGAGCCCCATAAAAACGATGAGCATCAAGGTACGAGAATAGCGAGTGCTGATAATCGCCAGCAAAGGCGCACCAATAACCACGCCTAATGCGTAAGAGCTGATGGCATGGCCCGCTTGCGGGATACTAATGTTTAAGTCTGCAGCAATTTCAGGCAACAGCCCCATAATAACGAACTCACCCATACCAATAGCAAAACTGCCTAAGGCAAGGGCAAGAATGGCAATATAGAAAGAGGGTGAAGCCTGTTCTAAGGTAGGTTTAATAGGTGTCATAAATATGTATGCAAAAGATTAAACCAGCGCCTGTGTTAGTTGCGCTAAGGCTTGCTCTAACACGGCCTTTTGCGTACCGATGTTTAAGCGCATAAAGCCATCACCGCCTGCACCAAAGCTAAAGCCATCGTTTAAACCAAGGCCAGCTTGCTGTACAAAAAACTCAGTCAGCTGCTGATTACTTAAGTTAAGCGCTCGACAGTCGAGCCACATGAGCGCTGTGGCTTCCGATGGTTGGCATTGTATAGGTGTGCTTTTTAAGTTATCGAGTACGAAGTTTTGGTTGCTGGTTAAATACACCAACAAGGCATCTAGCCAAGCATCTCCGCCGGAATAGGCGGCTTCAAAGGCGGTCATGTTGATTGGGTTAAAAGGGTTTATATGCAGCTTGCCAAACACTTGCTGTATGGCCTTTTTGTCGGCGGCATGGCTGGCCGTTAACGCACTTAAATTTAGGCCAGGAATGTTGAAGGTCTTACTGGGGGAAATGCAAGTAATTAAACGCAGCTCTTTAGGCGCCAAAGTGGCCAAGGGAATATGTTTTGTAGGCGCTGAGGGCTGGGCGCTAGGTGCAGGGCGCAAAATAAGGTCACAATGAATATCATCACTGACAATAATTAAATCATGGCGTAACGCCAATTCAATTAACTGCTGTAATTCATCTTTACGCCACACACGCCCCACTGGGTTATGCGGGCTGCACAGCAGCAGCATTTTTGCCTGCTGAGCTTGTTGCTCCAAAAGGTCAAAATCAAAGCTGTAACCAGAATTAGTTTCTTTTAAGGGACAGACTAGTAGCTGCCGTTCGCTCTTAGTTACCGCAGAAAAAAATGGTGGGTATACAGGCGTAGGAACAATCACGCCATCACCTTTTTTCGTCAGCGCTTGAATACAGGCAAATAAAGACGGTACAACACCGGGTGTTAGCAACAGCTGCGCAGGGTTTATCTTCCACTCATGTCGACGTTCAAACCAACCGTAGATGCTTTCATACAAACTATCAGGCGCAAAACTGTAGCCAAACACCGGGTGTGCTAAACGCTCCGCCAACGCCTGCTGAACACAAGGTGGCGCGGCAAAATCCATATCCGCTACCCATAGCGGAATTACATCAGCTCGACCAAACTTGGCCAAACGACCGTCGTATTTCTCGCAGTGCGTATTTTCACGCAGAGTAGGGGTGTCGAAGTTGAATGTGTTAGCGACCATTACTTTGCCTTTTGTTTGTATTCGATTTTCAGTATCCATTATAAGCACACTCGTCCTTAAGTGCTGCGCTAGAAGCTCTGTTTGAAAGGTGGTTTTTGAATTTAGCCACACATTCACACATAACAGGCTATGTTGAAGGTTATGGTTAGTGCCTGGTTGGTTTATCAGTTTGATCTGAGGTGGAGATTAGGTTGTCTAAACGAAAGGTGCGTCAAAATAAAGACTCGTCATACAAGTAGCCATATCGCATGGCAAGAAAGAATTTATAAATGAGTGGATAAGAATAGAAAAGAGCGGCTAAGCCGCTCTTGTTATTTAGATGGTCTTAAATTTTTGACCTTCTTGTTCCCACTCTTCTAATAGGTAACGGTTATCGTGCTGCCATGGGTGAAAGTCGCGGCGATAGTAGTCTAAATAATCGCGAGCAATTCTTCGTACTAAGCCAGGGGTGTGAAAGTAGAATTTCAAACCTTGCCACCACACTCTTGGGCTAAAGAGTTTTTTGTCTTTCCACAAGAAGATACCTTGATAGATGGATGTACGAATACAGAACAATATGGTGACTTGCATCATTACAAAAATGCGTAGCCAGTAGCCGCCACCGGCTTGTTGATAAACATCATAAGCAACGGCTTTATGCTCTGTTTCTTCAATAGCATGCCAGCGCCACATTTCTTTAAACTTAGGGTGCATGCCTTCCGTTTGTTCAGGGTTGGTCAATACTTGGTGCGCCATAATGGCGGTAAAATGTTCTAAAGCACAGGTAATGGCTAGGCGGTGCATTGGTGACAAATGCTTACGCATCCATTGTTTTTCTTTGGCTTCAAAAGCATCCATTTTATCAATAGGGTAGCCCCATTTCTTTAAGAAGGTATTGTATTGCGCGTGCTCATGACCATGAATAGCTTCTTGTTTAATAAAGCCTTTAATCTGTTCTAATAAAACAGGGTCGGTTATTTTATCTTTACAGTCACGCACAGCGTCCATAAACATGCGTTCGCCTTCAGGAAACAGACAAGAAAGTGCATTGAGGAAGGTGGATTTGAAGGCATCACCACCAAACCAGTAGCGTGGAATGTCGTCTAGCTCGAATTCAAAGTCCATTTTACGACCCTTGATTTCGATGCTGTTACTGATATCTAGCGCGCTTTTTAATTTCTCGTTCATAGCTGCCTCAAAGGTAATTCTGATGTTATTTTTATAATTGTTAGTAACAGCATAGAAGTTACTAAGGTACTTTGGGAGGTGAAGAAGTGCCAACTTTTACTCGATAAACGCAAACAGATGGCTAAATAAAGACCTGTCAGTAGTAAAGTATCGCTCAATATTGAAAGGGCACCGAGTATTTTATTAAAGACCGGGATCGATACAGTAAGTAACAAATAAAATAGATATCAACAGCAATATAAGGTTGAACAGGGTGTTGATAACTGTGTGTGTAAGCTTGTATTAAGCTGTGTGTAATAGCCAAGACTAGACAGTTAGTGGCTAAGTGATAATTGATAATACTATAAAAAACAATTGGTTATAGTTTTATTTTGAGGTTGATGAATAATGACTTGGGTATAATATTAAAATTTTTTATTGTTAGTAATTATTAACAAACGCGCGAGTCGGCTCTTTTTATAAAAGATATCCCATGCTTTACCACAAGAAGTAAACAGTTTACCCACAGAGCAAGTCTTTTTGAGTATTATTAATCGATTATCCAAAGGTTATACATAGGATATCAACAGATTATATAAGTGTTTTTATTGTATTTTCTTGGTTAAATATTGTGCAAATGCTGCCACTGCAAAGCTAAGCCTGCTATAATTTGCGCCCATTTTTTGCCGATTAACGGTATCAATATTTTCGAGGTGTCTTGTGGAATATCCTGTTCGCTATGATGTGATTGTTATCGGTGGTGGTCATGCCGGCACAGAGGCTGCTCTTGCTTCTGCGCGTACAGGCAGTAAGACACTGTTGTTGACGCACAATACAGATACCGTTGGTGTGATGTCTTGTAACCCTGCCATTGGTGGCATAGGTAAAAGTCATCTTGTGAAAGAAATTGATGCCTTAGGCGGTGCCATGGCGCATGCTACAGATCGCTCAGGCATTCAGTTTCGCGTGTTGAATAACCGTAAAGGGCCGGCTGTTCGTGCTACCCGCGCTCAGGCTGACCGACAGTTATATCGTGCCGCCATTCGTAATATTGTAGAAAACCAGCCTAACTTAGATATCTTTCAGGCAGCTTGTAATGACTTAATTATGCAAGGCGATGGCGTCGGCTCAACAGTATGTGGTGTTGTCACTAATACTAATATGAAAATTTACGGCACCTGTGTGGTACTAACAACTGGTACCTTCCTTGGTGGCGTTATTCATATTGGTCTTGATAATCATAGCGGTGGCCGTGCCGGTGATCCGCCCTCTATCGCGCTAGCGCAACGTTTGCGTGAAATGCCGTTTAATGTCGGTCGTTTAAAAACGGGTACACCAGCACGAATCGATGCTCGCAGCGTTGACTTTTCTGCCATGCAAGCACAGCCCGGTGATACACCTTTACCTGTTATGTCGTACATGGGGCATGTCAGTGAACACCCAGAACAAGTCAATTGTTATATCACTCATACAAACGAGCGTACGCATGAGATTATTCGAGCGAATTTAGATCGTTCGCCAATGTATGCCGGCGTTATTGAAGGGATAGGGCCACGTTATTGTCCGTCCATTGAAGACAAAATCATGCGCTTCGCGGATAAAACCAGCCATCAGATTTTTGTTGAGCCTGAAGGCTTAAATAGTAACGAGCTGTACCCTAATGGTATTTCAACGTCTCTACCGTTTGATGTGCAATTAGATTTAATTCATAGCATTAAAGGCTTTGAAAATGCGCATATTACTCGACCAGGTTATGCCATTGAGTACGATTACTTCAATCCGCAAGATTTACGACACAGCTTAGAAACTAAGTTTGTAAACAACTTATATTTTGCCGGACAGATTAACGGCACCACTGGCTATGAAGAAGCCGGCGCACAAGGGCTACTCGCTGGCTTGAACGCAGCCTTACGAGTGCAAGAGAAAGATGCTTGGACGCCAAGACGTGACCAATCTTACATTGGCGTGCTGGTAGACGATTTAATTACTATGGGCACCAAAGAACCGTACCGCATGTTTACGAGCCGTGCTGAATATCGCCTAGTGTTGCGTGAAGATAACGCAGATATGCGACTAACAGAAATAGGTCGTCAGTTAGGTGTGGTCGATGACAAGCGTTGGGCAGCATTCAGTGCCAAAAAAGAAGCCATTGAAAAAGAAACAGAACGCTTAAAAACCACATGGGTGCAAGCGGGCTCGCCAGAATCTAAAAAGCTTGTTGAGTTTGGTGCCACCGACATCGCTCGTGAATACAATTTATACGACTTATTGAAGCGTCCAGAATTGCATTACGAGCAAGTTGCATCATTGAAAGGTGAGCCAATCGATAATGAGCAGGCGGCAGAGCAGGTAGAGATTCAAGCGAAATACTATGGTTATATCAGTCGTCAACTAGACGAAATTGAGCAATCAAGACGCTATGAAAACACTAAATTACCTGCCGATTTAGATTATGAATCGCTTGGTGGGTTATCGAACGAAGCGAAACAAAAGCTGCGTGAGATTCAGCCAGAAACTTTAGGCGTCGCATCACGTATTTCTGGCGTGACGCCTGCGGCCATCAGTCAGATATTGATTCACTTGAAAAAGCGTCATCAAATCGACAAGTCGTAGTTACAACGCTTAAAAACCTGCTAGGCTAAACCTATTCTTAACAATAATAATTAGGTGGGTTATGTCTAGCAGGCTACAGTTTTTCCCTTCAGGCTATGAAGACTATCGTCGTTTAGCCAAACAACGCTTACCGCAATTTTTATTTGATTACATTGACGGTGGCGCCAACACCGAACAAACCTTAGCTGACAACACATACGACTTTTCTAAGCTGCAACTTCGTCAACGTGTTTTGAAAGACGTTAGCCAGCTTAGTACCAAAACCCAACTATTTGGCCGAGAACTTAGTATGCCCGTGGCGTTAGCACCATTGGGAATGGCAGGTATGATGGCTCGGCGTGGAGAGGTTCAAGCCGCTAAAGCCGCAGCGACACTCGGTATACCATTTAGCTTATCAACGGTTGGCATATGCACCATTGAGGAAGTGAACGCTGCTGTTAATACGCCAAGCTGGTTTCAGCTGTATATGTTGAAAGACAGGGAGGTGGTAAGCAGTACGCTTGAGCGTGTGCATCAAGCCGGCACCGACACCTTGTTATTTACTGTGGATTTACCGCTAGCCGGAGTGCGCCAACGTGACACTCGTAACGGCATGCTGCACAGTACGAGTAAAGCAAAGTTGTCAAAAGCCTTACAGTTAATCAGTCGTCCACACTGGTTGTGGGATGTAGGCATTAATGGCAAGCCGCACCGCTTTGGTAATCTCAGCGACCAAATTAGTAACCCAGACGATCTGCAAGCGTTTAAAGCTTGGGTTGATGCGCAATTCGATCCCAGTGTCACTTGGGAAGATATTCAATGGATACGCCAGCAATGGCCGGGCAAGCTCATACTTAAAGGAATATTAGATGCAGAAGATGCTATGTTGGCGCTAGACAGCGGAGCCGATAGCATTCTGGTATCCAACCACGGAGGTCGCCAGCTCGATAGCGCTCCTTCGACCATTCAACAGCTACCCAGTATTTCCAAAGCGGTTAATCAACAGGTTCCGGTACTGCTAGATGGCGGTATCCGTAATGGAGTTGATGTGCTGAAGGCGCTCGCACTTGGTGCACAAGGAGTGTTAATTGGTCGACCCTGGGCAATGGCGTTAGCGGGTGCCGGGCAGCTAGGCTTAGAAAACTACTTAACTGAGCTTCAGCACGAGTTAGCCGTTGCTATGGCACTCTGTGGCGTTAATAACATCAGTGAGATAAATACAGAAATATTGCAGATGAGTTAAGAAGCAGAGGTTCTGCACTGTGTACTTAGGATATTTAACTCTTTAAAGACAGGACTATTAGGAGAGCATATGTTTTTTACGTTATTGTTGGTGATGTTCGGTTTGGCGTTATCGGTTTCATTTATTGTTGCTCGGTTATTTAAGCGACCCATTGGTGAAATGCTGCATCGCATCATCAAAGACTCTATTAGCTCTGCTTGGCAGAAATACATTACCTTTGCCACCTATGTGGTTGGAATATCAGGTGGTGTGCGTATCTATCAACTAGAACGCTATCTTGAAATACCAACAGAGGGTGCTCTGACGCTTGAGTTAACGACTGAACGTTGGACGGTGGAAGTGTTCAGAACCATTATTGAAACGCTGCAAAGCATTGCTTGGATGTATCTTGTAATATTTATCGTTGCACTTATCGCCTATGTCATAGTGCGTGGTTCAGAACTGAAAAACCCAGAGAAATAAATCATATGAAAAAGATAGTGCTGCTTTTAACTTCGGCATTAATCGCTTCTTGCGGTGAACCGAATCTTGATCAGATTCACCAAGGTAAATATTACTGGGGACCAGAAGTAAACAGTTTTTCACCTTGTAATAGCGATAACACTTATTGGGTGAGTTATAACTGGGCAGGAATGGAAATGAGCCAATACTACAAAGAGAATGCTAGTGCGCCTTATCAACCCATGTACCTTGAGTTTCGTGGGCACCTTCTTAATGAATCGCTTGAAGGGTTTGCAGAAGAGTACGATGGCTTAATACGTCTGAGTGAAGCAAAACAGTACAGCTTTGAGATACCAGTTGATTGTCAGTAAAAAACACAGAGTTTTAGAGCGTTTAGAAGCAGTCTGAATTAGTGGGCTTTAGATGTTTATCTTTTAAACGCACATAGTTAGCCGCACTGTAAGTAAAAAATGCTCGTTCTTTATCGGTGATAGGACGTGTCTTTTTTGCGGGGCTGCCCATGTAAACGTAGCCACTTTCTAGGCGTTTGCCCGGGGTAACCATAGCGCCCGCACCAATAATCACTTCGTCTTCAACTACGGCACCATCCATAATCATGGCTTTCATGCCCACTAAAACACGGTTGCCAATGGTGCAACCATGCAGCATCGCTTGATGGCCAATGGTAACGTCATCACCAATGGTTAGCGGAAAACCGCCAGGGTTGAAATCCGATGCGTGAGTGATGTGTAGAACAGAACCGTCTTGTACACTGGTACGCTTGCCAATACGAATAGAGTGCATATCACCACGCACAACAGTGAGTGGCCAAATGGAGCTGTCATCGCCTAACACGACGTCGCCTATGACAACCGCGGTATGGTCGATAAACACTCGTTCACCCAGTTTTGGACTTAACCCTTGATAAGTGCGAATATCAGCCATAAATATATATCTACTTTTTGCTTAAAGTGTTCAGTATATACTAGCTGACAACAGCGAAGAAAAAGCATTTAAAACCCCTAGGTGCCGTCTTAAGCGTGCCGCAACAAGTGAATGACCAAAGCTCATGAATAATCCGTTATTAGAAACTTCTAAGTTACCACCATTTTCAGCCATTACAGCCGCTCATATTCAGCCTGCTATTGAAAAAATATTACAGACTAATCGTGAACGTATAGAGCACTTACTGGCGACTGTTACTCAGCCCACGTGGGATAACTTTATGGCGCCCATGCAGGCGTGGGATGATGAGTTAGCACAGGCTTGGTCGCCCGTGGGTCACTTGAACGGAGTTTTAAACTCAGACGAGCTGCGAGAAGCCTACAACGCATGCTTACCATTATTAAGCCAATACAGCACCGAACTGGGCCAAAACCAAGCGTTATGTGAACTGTATAAAAAACTGGAAGCGTCTGAAGAATTTAATAGCTATAGCGTTGCCCAGAAAAAAGCTGTGACCAATGCGTTGCGTGACTTTCACTTAGGCGGTGTCGATTTACCGGCCGAGAAGAAAAAACGCTATGGCGAAATTAAGCAGCGCTTATCGCAACTAACCAGTAAGTTTTCTGAAAACGTCTTAGACGCCACCAACAAATGGCATAAAGACATTGTTAACAAAGAAGAGCTAGCCGGTGTCCCCGATAGTGCTCTCGGTTTATTCGCACAACAAGCGCAAGCCGCAGGCGTAGAAGGCTATCGCTTAACGTTGGATTTTCCCTGCTATTTACCCATTCTTACTTACTGTCATAACCGTGCCTTACGAGAAGAAATGTACACCGCATTTGTTACACGCGCATCCGAGCTCAGTGATGACGGGCAGTTTGATAACAGTGCAAATATCGATGAGATATTAGAATTACGTTATGAGCTAGCGCAGTTATTAGGCTTTGACAGCTATGCCCATTACTCACTGGCTACAAAAATGGCAGATACGCCCGAAGAAGTACTGGCGTTCTTAAATGACTTAGCTGCTAAAGCTAAGCCTCAAGCAGAACGTGAGTTTGCTGAGCTTGCTGCCTTTGCAAAAGAGCAAGGTGCGGAAGCACTTCAACCTTGGGACGTCGGTTACTACAGCGAGAAATTAAAACTAGCGCGCTATGCTATTTCACAAGAAGATTTGCGCCCATACTTTCCGGTAGATAAAGCCATTAGCGGTATGTTTGAAGTAGTTAGTCGCTTGTACGGCATAGAGTTTGAAGAACAAAAAGAGTTTGATACGTACCACAAAGATGCGCGATTCTTCCATGTAAATAAAGACGGCAAGCAAATTGCAGCCTTTTATTTAGATCTATATGCACGTGCTAAAAAGCGTGGCGGTGCTTGGATGGATGACTGCCGCGTACGCCGTCAAACAGAGCAAGGTATCCAACTGCCAGTGGCGTACCTAGTCTGTAACTTCAGCCCAGCTGTTGGCGATACCCCTGCGTTATTAACGCATGATGAGCTCACTACCTTATTCCACGAATTTGGCCATGGTTTGCATCATATGCTGACGCAAATTGATGTGCCTGAAGTGTCAGGTATTAACGGCGTTGCTTGGGATGCGGTTGAGCTACCAAGCCAATTTATGGAAAACTGGTGTTACGAGCCAGAAGCTTTAGCTTTTATATCTGGACACTATCAAACCGGAGAGCCCCTGCCACAAGAGTTACTCGATAAACTATTGGCAGCTAAAAACTTCCAAAGCGCGATGCAAACCGTTCGTCAATTAGAGTTTGCTTTGTTTGATTTCCGGTTACACCATGAATATAGCAGCCAAAATCGAGTTAATGTGCAGCAGTTACTGGATAACGTTCGAGAGCAAGTTAGCGTTGTACCAGTGGTTGAGTTCAATCGTTTCCAACATGGGTTCGGTCATATTTTTGCTGGCGGATACGCCGCGGGCTACTATTCTTATAAATGGGCCGAGGTATTAAGCGCCGATGCGTTTTCGCGCTTTGAAGAAGAGGGCATCTTTAATGCTGCTACCGGTGCTGATTTCTTAAATGAGATAATCAGTAGAGGCGGAAGTGAAGATGCGGGTGTATTATTTGAGCGATTCCGAGGCCGTAAGCCATCGGTTGAGCCTTTACTACGCCATAGTGGCATTCAGTAAGCTATTAAATATCGAACGTTGTATTAGACCATTGACATATTGGAGACCAAAATGACCGAGTACCAAGCCCCTAAACCCCCTAAACGCTTTATTGCCGGTACGGTATGTCCTAAGTGCTCTAAAATGGATACGACTAAAATGTATCAAGATGACAGTGGTCAAGACGTTCGAGAATGTATAGCCTGTGGTTTTACACAAACCTTTGCTCAGCAAGAACTAGAAGATGCGGCAAAAGCAGCAGAGTTAGAAACCAGGGTCAGTGAACTAGGTGTTAAAGCTGTGCTAGACGAAGGCGAAAAGCCTATACGGATAATTGGCTTTGGTGATAACGACTAACAACCCGTGTCACTAGGGATGCACGACATAAGGAGGTGAGCACCAATGAAAGCACTAACCAAGATAGCGATACTGGTTTTTAGTATCGCTCTGACCGGCTGTGCAACTTATGGAGCAGGATTAGATCGTGCCATCAACCAAATTAAAATGGGCGATTACGCCGCCGGTGAAAAAAGCATTCAAGCAGCGTTAAAACCAACCGGAAATGACCGCCTTCTTTATCATTTAGAACTGGCCATCGTTAAGCATTTAGAAGGCGACTTTACGCGCAGTAATCAACTGTTAGAGCAGGCCGAGCGAATAGCAGAAGACTTAGAAACCAAGCAGGTTACCGATACGCTCGTTGTGATGATGAGCAACCCTCGCAAAGGCCCATACGCTGGCGCCGATTTCGAACATATTTATATTAACTATTTTAAAGCCATGAACTACTTCGCTTTGGCCGAACAAGCGAAGAGTACCAGCCAATATTTAACGGCATTAGACGGTGCTCGTGTTGAATCTCGACGTTTAATTATGCGCCTTAATGAAATTAACGACCGCCAGGGCAATTACTCTGCCAGCGATAACGAGTCAAAAACCTTCCGCAGCTTGTTAAAAATCTTCGATACATTATTGCGTGGCAATCTGATTGATTTAGAAAGCCTTAAATATCGTGATGATGCGATGGCGCATTACCTTACCGGTTTAAGCTTTGAGATGAACCGTGAATACGACAACGCCCGCATCAGTTATCAAAAAGCTGCTACTTCTTACGAGCTTGGTTACGCAGAACAGTACTTGCTAGGCAAAGAGATTATCGAGCAAGCTTGGTTCGATACCATTCGTATGATGCGTAATGCCGGTAATTATCGGCGTGAGTCAGGTCGACTCGCGAATCAAAAACTAAGCAGCAGCAAGCGAGCCGAATTAGAGGAGTGGACAAAAGACAGTGCCCAATTAGTTGTTATTGAGCACAAAGGCTTAATGCCTCAGCGTAAAGAAATGAACCTAGTGTTAAGTCTTAATCAAGACTTACACGCCATCCAATTACGTCCGTTGTTTAACTTAGATGATGACCCAGCATTAGCATGGTTTTACCTCCTATACGCCGATAAAGGCATTGCCGGCGCATTAACCGCTTTTATGGATGCTAAGAATTACGGAGTGTTCTCTTACGGGTTTACTAAAACGGTTCCTCTAGGTCCTCTTTGGCACAATGCCGAAAGCCTGGGCTTAATTGATGCAATGAGTCCGGCGTTACGTGTAGCAGTACCTTATTATGAGCCCATGAAAGCACTGCCTGATTCCTATTTAAAAGCAGGGAATAAGACGTTGCCCTTAATTAAATCTTCTAATCCTGGGTTGGTGGCAATACAAGAACAAATGGTGAGTGCGAGTGTGCATATTAACCAAGCGTTATCGCGATCCGCACTTAAAGCGATTACCGCTCAGCAACTTGAGAATGTCGACGAAAACTACGGTGCTTTATTTGCATTGGCCGGTAAAATTGCCATGCAATTCACCGATGCAGCAGAAACACGAAATTGGCTGTTATTGCCACAAGACATTCGCTTACAACGAGTCATCCTAGAACCAGGGACGCATGACGTTAAATTAAGCTCAGATTTTGCAGGTAATAAAAAACATCAGCATAAAAGCATAGAGCTGGCCGCTGGTGACATTCATTTATGGCAAGTGCGAACGCTGCCTTAATCAAAAGAAATAACTAAAACTCATATAAAGGAAGAGTCATTATGAAATCACAATTATCTAAAATGGTCGCAATTGCATTAGTGGGTAGTAGCGTATTGATGACGACCGCTTGTTCAACCAAGGTCACTCGCTTAGATGAAGGTGTTGAAGTAGCACTATCGGATCGATGGAACGCTAAAGACTCGGAGCTTGTCGCTAACGAAATGATTGGTGATATGTTGTCCTTCCCATGGGCGCGTGACTTCGAAATGGAACATAACCAACGTCCTGCGGTTATCGTTCAGCATATTAGCAATAAGTCACACGAACATATTGCCATTGATACGTTCATTAATGATATTAAGCGTGCTGTTATTCGTTCAGGACGTGCTGACTTCGTAAGTGGTGGTGATGAGCGTGAAGCATTACGTGCAGAACGTCGTGAACAAGAGCTAAACGCTAAAAATGCCAAGGCTCAAGGCCAAGAATTAGCGGCAGACTTTGCACTATCGGGCTCTATTAACTCGATTGTCGACCAAGTGGGTAAAAAGCGCGTTACTTTCTATCAGGTTGACTTAAAACTGATCGATATGGAATCTAACCGTGAAGTTTGGAACGGTCAGAAGAAACTACAAAAACTTCAGAATAAATCATCATTTGGATTCTAATATGTCGACAACAGGTCTTACTCGTTGGGCGTTGTTAAGCTCAATCTGTATGGGCTTTATGTTGCTGGTGGGCTGCAGTAATCAGGCAGTCTCACCGGCAAGCACAAGCGCACAAAAAACACCTTATTGGGTTACACAGCCACCACATCAAACGGGCATGGCGTATGGTGTGGGCTCTATGGAAGTGTATGGCAACCCTGCGGATGCTGTGAAACGAGCTACTGAATTAGCTAAAGCAGACTTAGTCGCTCAACTAAAAACCACTATTGGCGGGAGCTTTAGTCATAGCATCACAGAGCGCAGTGGAACCCATCAAGAAACTCAGATGCAACAGAGTGTTAGTAACTATGTGACTAGCCAAATACCGAATGCTGAGTTAGACGAGGTGCAAATATCAGAAACGCACGTTGATGATAAGCACGCATATGCTTTGGTAGAGCTCGATCGACAAAAAGCTGCCGCGCGCTTACGCAGAGACGTAGCCGATGTTGATGCCGAATTAGAAGCAATCGCTCAGCTTGCGCCAGAAGGCAATAAGCTACAAAAGCTGCAACCGTTGTTACCAGCACTAACGTTGTTTGCAAAGCGTGAAGCACTGTCAGAGCGCTTAGCTCTGGTTAGTCTAGATAGGCGTGGGGCGATACTGCCTGAAGAGCTAAAAGCATTAGAAAATAGAATTTACCAACAAATTGATGCGTTAGTGGTGGCGCTTGAGCTGCAGAACAAAGAAGCCAAGCAAATGGAAGGTGGATTGTTAGAAGCATTAACCGCTCAAGGGTTGCGTATTCAGTCTAGCCATTCAGCAGACTTAGTTTTCGTTGTGAGTGCTAATCAAATTCAAAAGCAACAGGGCGGTAACTACTACAGCTTTATTGATGCACAAGTAGTTATTAAAGATAGCCAACAACGTGTTTTAAATGCGTTTAGTAAACAAGCTAAGGGAGTGTCGGGCATGGCGGGCATGGCAAAGCAAAATGCTGCTCATGAAACCGCTAAACTCATTACTGATGAGTTAGCCATTACTTTGGCTGATAAACTGCGCTAAAGGTATGGGGTGGCTGATCGGCCAACGAACTGTATAACCCTACCTGACCGGAAAGAGAAGACCACTTCTGACAAATATGCACTAGGTTATTGTTTGATAACTCTTGTATGAAGTCAGAGTTGTTCTTCTCTAGTAAGGATAATCTATCAACTGATTCATCAACTAATACGTCCATATCGTTGGCAAAAGGCTCACCAATTAAGGTGTGCACAATGGTGTTAGACAGGCTCATGTCCATAGGGATAATGGCTGTACCCGTATGAAATAAACAAGCATCATTCACTTCTTCTAGTAAGCGGTTAGCCAAGTACGCTTTCACCATCAGTGCAGTTAAGCCTGAACGCTTACCAATGCTGTGTGACGGCAGCTTGAAAAAACGCAGGGCTATATCAATCAAGGGTTGTACCGCTCGGCTTAATTTTTGCTGTGCTGCCACACGCTGTAAATCAGTCAGTAGGTTAGGAACGGACTGAATATACAAAGTGACAAACTCGAGCAATTGTTTGCCTGCGTTTTCAGCATTTAAATCGACCAAACGAGCAATATGCTTATGGCTCGCTTGTAGCGCCTGTTCTAATGTATGTTCTTGTTCTTCTTCTAACAGTGCATCTTGAATCTGCTGCTCAATAAAATTCATAATAAAGTAGCCTCAGCAATACCTATAGCAAAAAAATAGAACATAAAATCAAATAGTTATAGGCCGTATTTAGTATGAATAAAGTATAGGTCAGAAGTACAAATGTACCAGTGGAAGGTATAAAAGACAGTTCTATCATGAGGTAAATCAAATACTACTTCATACAAGAGTATGATTTTCAACCTATTTGCTAAAGCGTTAAGAGCCATTTAAGACGGTGTGCAATACACTAGAAAACAGTGTTAATGGATAGGTGGCTACGGACTGCAAATGTCACTCGCTCGTATATATAGTCGTGCTTTGGTTGGAATAGATGCCCCTCAAGTGGTGGTAGAGGTACATTTATCTGGCGGATTACCTTCATTAAGTTTAGTGGGCTTGCCTGAAACAGCGGTAAAAGAAAGTAAAGATCGTGTTCGCAGTGCTATTTTAAACAGCGATTACGAATTTCCGGCTAAGCGCATCACTATCAATTTGTCTCCTGCCGATTTACCTAAAGAAGGAGGGCGTTACGATTTAGCCATAGCTTTAGGCATACTGGTCGCGTCTGAACAAGTGTCGTCGTCGATAGTAGAAGAACATGAGTTTATCGGAGAGCTAACCCTCGGAGGAGAGCTTCAGCAGGTGCCAGGCGTGCTACCCAGCGCATTAGCATGTACGCAGGCTAACAGGGCATTAGTGTTGCCTCATCAAAACAGCGATGAAGCCGCGCTTTGTAGTCAGGGGAAAATGTTAGGTGCAAAATCACTGAGCCAAGTCGTAGGGTTTTTGCATGGATTACAAGACATACCGGTAATCACTCCAAGCACAGAGACGCCCGTTCGTACACCTGACCATCTCGATTTAAGTGAAGTAAAGGGGCAGCCACAAGCAAGGCGAGCGCTTGAAATTGCCGCAGCGGGTGGACACAACTTACTGTTTATTGGACCGCCAGGCACAGGTAAAACGATGTTGGCCAGTCGACTGCCTAGTATATTACCGCCTATGACTGAGCAAGCTGCCTTAGAGTCTGCCTCGATTTACTCCATCAGTAATCAGTTTCAAGGGTTGCAGAAACAATGGCGTATCAGACCCTTTAGGGCACCTCATCATACGGCATCGGGCGTAGCGCTTGTGGGAGGTGGCACTACCCCGAAGCCCGGAGAAATATCTTTAGCGCATGGCGGCGTATTATTTTTGGATGAGCTACCAGAGTTTAGCCGCAAGGTACTGGATGTCTTACGTGAGCCTTTAGAAAATGGAAAAATTGTTATTAGTCGTGCCAATAGAACGCTGACTTTTCCTGCACGGTTTCAATTGATAGCGGCAATGAATCCATGTCCTTGTGGTTATTTTGGGGATGACTCGGGGCGTTGTCGTTGTACTCAAGACCAAATCCGTCGTTATCAAGGGCAAACCTCTGGGCCTTTGCTAGACCGAATAGATCTGCACATAGATGTTCCTGCCATTAGCCCCAGCTTGTTGCAGAAAACTCCAGCCGGTGAAGATTCAGCAACAGTACAAGCACGAGTGGTGGCAGCGCGTAACGTTCAATTACAAAGGCAAGGGTGTATTAATGCCGAGCTGACCCCTAAGCTTCGGGAGCAAGTTTGTGCTTTAAGTGATGAAGATGAACGATGGTTCTTAGAGGCAATAGAGCGACTCAACTTATCGGCCAGAGGGTTTCACCGTTTGTTAAAAATTAGCCGTACCATTGCTGACTTAGAAAGTAAAAATACTATTGAGCGTCAACACTTATTAGAAGCCTTAAGTTATCGAGCCTTAGATCGTTATCAAACACAACAATAGCGTAAAGGTCGGCTGCCAAACCTACCCCTGCCATTACATTGTGATAAAAAAACTTTATACTGCTGCGCTTTGTCTCAAACCCAGTCTTTACCTCTAGAGAGTGCCGTGGTCGATTTAAGTCAGCTCAACCCTCGTCAAAAACAAGCCGCTAAACATATTGATACCCCATTACTGGTGTTGGCCGGTGCCGGCTCGGGTAAGACATCGGTTATTACGCGTAAAATCGCCTATTTGATTGATGTATGCGGTATTAAAGCGCATCACATTGCGGCCGTAACCTTTACGAACAAAGCCTCTCGTGAAATGAAGGAGCGCGTGATGGCGTTAGTTGGAAAGGGCGGTGCCAAAGGGCTAACGGTCTCTACTTTCCACAACCTTGGCTTGAACATTATTCGCCAAGAGCTCAAAGCGGCAGGGTATAAAAGTGGGTTTTCTATCTTAGACCAAGACGATTGCCGTGGTGTTATTCGTGATGTAATGCTGCGTGATCACGGCGGTGATGATTCAGATATTTTAGAGATAGTACAAAGCACCATTTCGAACCTAAAGAATGACTTAATTACCCCTGAGCAAGCGGTGAATCAGGCAGCCAGTGCGCAAGAAAGCATGATTGCCCAAGTGTATATGGTTTATCAGCGCATGCTCAAAGCGTATAACGCGGTTGATTTTGATGACTTAATTATGGTGCCGACGGTGCTGTTCCGCGATAACCAAGAGGTTCGTGAGCGCTGGCAGAAAAAAATTCGTTACTTGCTAGTCGATGAATATCAAGACACCAACACTAGCCAATACGAACTGGTAAAACTGCTGGTGGGCGATCGTATGGGCTTAACTGTGGTCGGCGATGATGACCAATCTATTTATGCTTGGCGTGGTGCACGTCCTGAAAACTTATCATTACTTAAAAACGATTACCCTTCGTTAAAAATCATTAAACTAGAACAAAACTACCGTTCGACAGGACTTATCCTTAACGCTGCCAACCATGTGATAGAAAACAACCCCCACGAGTTTGATAAAAAGCTCTGGTCAGATAAAGGCTATGGCGACCCTATTCGTATTTTAAAATGCCGAAACGATGAAATTGAAGCAGAAAGAGTCGCTAACGAAATTGTAGAGCGTCGAATTCGTTATGGTGGTAAATACAGTGACTTTGCAGTGCTTTACCGTGGTAATCACCAGTCGCGTAATATTGAAATGAAATTACAGGCCAACCAAGTGCCTTACAAAATAAGTGGCGGTCAATCATTTTTTGGGCGTAACGAAATCAAAGACATCATGGGCTATTTGCGCTTATTAATTAACCCAGCCGATGACGCTGCATTTTTACGTATTGTTAATACCCCACGACGTGAAATTGGCCCTTCTACCATTGAGAAGCTAGGTGAGTATGCGCTAATGCGCGGAGTATCGATGATGTCTGCCATTGATGAAATGGGCTTAGAACAGCAGCTAACACCGCGTTCATTAGATCGATTACGTCGTTTTCGACATTGGTTAGATAACATTACTCGTAATGCCTATGCCGAAGACCCTGTGGTGGCTATTAAAGAAATGATTGATGATATCGATTATGAAGGTTGGTTAGCACAGAATTCTGGTACGCCTCATCAAGCCGAACGTCGCATGAAAAACGTGTGGTTTTTGGTTGACTCAATCAGCAAGATGATAGAAAAAGCCGATGAGCTAGGCGATGAGTGCACTATCGAAGATGCAGTATCTAAGCTTATTTTGCGTGACATGCTAGAACAACAAGATCAGGAAGATGAAACCGATCAAGTACAGTTGATGACCTTGCACGCGTCGAAAGGCTTGGAGTTCCCACATGTTTATATTATGGGCTTAGAAGAAGAGCTAATGCCTCACCGTAACAGTATTGAAGCCGATACCATCGAAGAAGAACGTCGCTTAATGTATGTGGGAATAACACGTGCAAAGCGTACCTTGGCACTTACCTATGCAGCGAAACGTCGTCAATACGGTGAAGTGGTTAATACCACACATTCACGATTCTTAGATGAGTTGCCAGAAGATGATGTGGAGTGGGAAGGGAAAACAGAGGTTTCTCCAGAACAAAATCGACAAGATGCCCTCGATGCCTTAGACGCGTTAGATAAAATGCTAGATGACCTATAATATTAGGCATGCATAACAGCGACAGATACGTCCAAAGAGGTAGGCCCAAAGATCTAACAAAAACGAGGGCAATTGGCGTAAAGTGAAACATCTTAAGTTGCAGTGTACGTAAATTAATTCGATTCACTCAAAGATGTATCTTTATGTTTGAAAAACCTTGTCAAAGACCCAGCTGGCAACCCCAAGCTAATCATGTACAGGCCAACCAACGAGCCGCTTATGATGAAATGCGCGAGTGTTGCCCAGTTGCCCATAGCGAATTATTGCAATGGAGTGTATTTCGACACAAGGACGTCAAAGAAATTCTACTAGACCCTCAGCGCTTTAGCAGCAAAGTCTCGCGGCATGTATCTGTGCCCAATGGGATGGATTTACCTGAGCATGCCACTTATCGTGCATTAATCGAACCGTATTTCAGCGCAGAGCGCGTCGCTCATTTTAAGCCTAAGTGCCAAGCCATTGCAGATGAGTTGGCTGTGCCATTAGCAGAGTCCGAATCTATCGACATGATGACCGATTTTGCAGAGCCATTTGCTGCTCGCTTGCAGTGCGCTTTTATGGGTTGGAGTGAAGATTTAGCACCACAATTACTGTGTTGGATAAAGCGGAATAACAAAGCAGTATTGGCGGCAGACCGGACAGGACTCTCCCAGCTCGCCGAAGAGTTTGAGCAAATAATTGACGAGCAATTACAGCTACGTCGTAATAACCCAGGCATGATGGATATTACAGCCGAGATACTGCAAGAAGTGGTCGATGAACGCTTCTTAACGAATAAAGAAATTGCCAGTATTCTTCGTAACTGGACGGTAGGAGAGGTTGGCACTATTGCTGCGTCGATCGGAATTATTTGCCACTTCTTGGCCGTTAATCCCGAGGTGCAACAGCAGTTACGAGCTAAGCCCGAGTTACTGTGGCAAGCCAACGATGAAATTTTGCGTTTGCATAACCCATTAGTAGACAATCGTCGTCGCACAACTTGCCCTGTAGAGTTAAGCGGGCAGCCCATCGCAGCAGAGCAGCGCATAACCATTAACTGGGTGTCTGCTAATCGTGACCCGGAAGTCTTTGACCGTGCAGATCAATTTATTTTGCATAGAGATCAGTCTGACAATTTGTTGTACGGTACAGGTTTGCATATGTGTCCAGGAGAAGCCTTAGCCCGCATGGAATTAGTCGTTGTCATGCGCTGTGTTTTGCAGCACAGCCAAAATCTCAGGCTACTAATAGGGCACTCGCCTCAGTTAGCAAAGTACCCCATGAGTGGTTATGAAAGCTTGCTTGTAGTGCTTTAACATACGTAGTCTGCTGGGCTGACACTGCACTTTTTCCGTACAATCTCAGATAGGGTCGCTAAGTAGGCGTAGCGCTTAATGATGACACCATTTTTAACGTTACGCTCTGTTAAATCTTGATGCATAGCCTTCTCGTTTAGGGATAAATCATCGGGTCTTCGTACTTGCAGGTAGGTCGAAAGAAGCTTATTTATCAACGCTTCTTTCAGTACTTCTTTGCTGTGTTCAGCATTAAAGTTAGACGAAGCATTAATGAACAGAACGGTATCGTTCTCTTTGTCACCATCGAAAAGCATCAGGGTAACAGGGAATTTAATCCCTTTTGTTAACTGATCGGGCAGAAGAATGACTGAATCCAGGATGTTTTTAGCGAGTAAATTAAGGCGGGGAGGCCTATCCTCCTTCTTGTCTTTGGGACTGCCTTTGGCGACCGCTTCTGGTGCAAGAATCGCTAAACGATCAACATCTCCTAATAACGGTAGTAACGCTAAAAAATACTGGTAATTCCAATGCTCAGGTGTTTCTAAAATATTTAGAAACTTGGTGTTTAAGTCATTGCCGAGCAAGCTTTGAATCAGTAGATCTAGTTCAGTAGATATATGTGACATAAAAGCCTCCTGCTTTGCCTGAATGGTTATCAAAGTATAGAAGACTAAATTGCTGACGTTTTTTGATGATACAAAAGTCAGTTTTTGCAGAGGCTTTGCTGTGAAGGATATTGTTGGTTTGTTCTATTTATGTACCTAATAGGCTTAAAAGTAACTTTATTGTGCAACATATAGTTCCAAATTGGGGCGTTAATAAGTCGTTTTAGGCTTGGTAGCATACTAGTAACTAAAAAATTAATTAATTTTAGGTGTTACTTGTTATGTTTACAGAGTCACTGAAAACAAGCGGGGAACGTGTTTATTTACAAGAAATAGAAGGATTTCTAAAAGCCGAGGTGTATATCACTCGACAAGACAACGGACAGCAATTGGTATTTAAAGACTATTCTCGTTTTCGCCACAACCCCGTAGCTGCACTGATTGCTCGCTTTTTAGTACAGAGGGAATACAACGCTTTGTCTCGCCTACAAGGCTGGGTACATGCGCCTGAAGTGTTTGAAAGCAATGACCCATTAATACTGTTGCAAGAATATATCCCTGGAAAAGCCATGGATTCTAAAAATGCAGAAAGCCCTGAAGTCGTTAAAAATATACGTACAGCATTGCGACAACTGCACCAAAAGGATATGGCTCACAATGATTTCAGAGCCAGTAATATTATCGTGAAACCTGATAATACTGTGGTAATAATCGATTTTACTAGCGCTACACATCTGCCTAAATTTCTTGGAAAAATATCCCGTTGGTTAATGTCACAAGACTTAAGGCACGTGCTTAAGTATCAAGATCGTATAGGACAGGATTTGACCGCAAGAGAAAAGCAAATGCTAGAGAAGCCTAAGGCTTTGCAGAGGTTGCAAGATGTCTGGAAGAAAAAAATATTATGTGTCTTGAAAGGCAAGAAAAGAGGTATGTGCGAAAAAGAGTTATTTAATTAGCCTAAACATCCGTGTTCGGGCTAATTAGTATGTGCGGCTTATTGCTTCAACGCCTTACGTTCTTTTTCGATTAAGAAATCGACTACTTTTAAGATGTTTCTTTGGCCGTTTGCAGAGCTTGCATCCACGACGTATTTACCTTGAACGATAACGGCAGGAACGCCATTAATACCGAAGGCTTGAATACGTTGGTTAGCTTGCTTCATGCGACTTCTGACCGTAAATGAATTGTAGGCTTTATCAAAATCTTCTTTCGATACTTTAGCGTACTTCACTAAGAAATCACGCTGATCGTCCTTAGTTAATAGGCGCTGGTTAGCGTTATGAATTGATTTAAAGATAGTGTCGTGAACCTGATCTAAAACACCAAGTAAATCGGCAACATAGTAAAGTTGTGCGTGCGCTACCCAAGCACGACCAAACTGTGCGGGAACACCGGTAACAGAGACATCATCGGCTACTGTTTTTTTCCAAGGAGTTAATAGGCTCTCAAGTTGAAAACAGTGCGGGCAACCATACCAAAAGGCTTCTTCTACATGAATTTTACCGTCGGCAACCACAGGGACAGGGTTGCTGATTACGGTATATCCGTTTCCTGGGCTGTATTCATCTGCGAAAGAATTAAACGACAGTGCTAGAGAAAGAACGACCAGCAAAGACTTAAACTTAGTGAGCATAGATGTCTCCATTTATAGTAATAATTAAGTTGGAAAGTATTTTTACATAAAGGTTCGTTAATGCCCAACTTTTAAACGAAAGGCATAAAAAAAGCGGCCTAAGCCGCTTTTCTTCACAGGTCGATTAACGTAGACCTTGGATGTATGAAGCAACCGCTTCAATTTCTTTAGTATGCATACGCTCTGCAATGTCACGCATTAAACGAGCGTCGCCGTCGTTAGTACGCTCGCCCATGCTGAATTTGGTTAACTGAGCTTCGGTGTATTCAGCAAATTGACCCGCTAATGCAGGGTATTTTGCTAGAGCAATACCGTTACCTTGTGGACCGTGACAAGCGATACAAGCAGGGATGCCTTTTTCTTCAACACCGCCACGGTAAATGCGCTCACCTAGATCAACTAGATTTTCGTCAGCAGCACCGGCAGTAATGGTTTGAGAAGCATAGAAAGCAGCCATATCAGCAAAGTCTTCGTCACTTACGCCAGTAACGAAAGGAATCATTTCAGGCACACTGCGTGCACCGTCACGAATATCAATAAGCTGTTTTACTAAGTAAGGAGCACCTTGGCCGGCGATTTTGGGGAACATGGCAACAGCACTGTTACCGTCCGCACCGTGACAAGCTGCACACATAACAGCTTTTTCTTTACCAGCTTCAGCATCAGCAGCGAAAGCGTTGGAAATGAATCCAGCAGAAATCATCAGGCTAATTAATAATTTTTTCATTATCAGGTCCAAGTTGTATACGAATTCGGTTACCAATCAGGCTGAGTATTCTTCACTCTGCCCACAAATTATTGTGATAGAATGGCACATCACTTAAAGGCACATCATTATATACTATAAATTCCTTAGCGGTCATTACGTTTACCCATGACAACACAAAATACATTGACATATAACAAAACCCACTTTGTTAAAAGTGCAGCAAAACTGAGCCAGTGTCCCTCTGACATTGAGCGTGAAGTAGCATTTGCTGGGCGTTCAAACGCCGGTAAGTCGAGTGCGCTAAACCGCTTAACAGGCAATCATAAGCTTGCTCGTACGAGTAAGACTCCAGGGCGTACACAGCTTATCAACTATTTCCAAATTCACGATACTCCTTTTGCGTTAGTTGATTTACCCGGTTATGGCTTTGCTAAAGTACCTCTTGCGATTAAAGAAGCTTGGCAACGAGAGTTAGACAACTACTTAACTAAACGCGATGTTTTAGTTGGGCTAGTGCTTTTGATGGATATTAGGCACCCGCTTAAAGACTTTGACGTTGCCATGTTAACTTGGGCTGAAAAAGCCAATATGCCTGTTCATATTTTGCTGACAAAAGCCGATAAGCTTAAAAGAGGGCCAGCACAGGCTGAGCTTTTACGGGTTCGTAAATTATTGAAGAGCCGTCAAGCGCCCACGACCGTACAAACCTTCTCATCTTTAAATGGCGAAGGCTTAGACGAGTTAAAACGCAAGCTGCAGCAGTGGTATTTGCCCGAAGAATTAGCAGCAGAAATAGGTGAATAACAGATAGTCAGTTGCTAAATAGCAATTTAAGCAGCAGGTTTTTGCTTTAAGGCTATATTTAAAATTCATCTGACGTATAGGTTTATCTCCGCCGCAGACGTCAGGCAAGGCTCAGCTGGTTGGCTCCTAATCGCAGCTGAGCCTTTTTTATGTGCGTTTAATCAGTGGGTTTAGCGCAGTTAATACCACGAAAATACTCGTAGCTGCCACTACAATGCTTGGTCCAGCAGGGGTGTCCCACCGAAACGATGCCAGCATACCTAGCACCACCGAAACCATGCCCACAAGGCTAGCAATCAGTGCCATTTGCTTAGGCGTGTATGACAGTGCACGAGCAGCAGCGGGTGGAATAATAAGCAGGGCGCTTACCAATAGTATTCCTACGACTTTCATCGATAACGCAACCATTAGCGCTAGCATCAGCAGTAATAACAGCTTTAAACGCTGAACAGGATACCCTTCAATAAAGGCGAGCTCTTCACTGACCGTGATGGCTAATAAAGGGCGCCATTGCCATATAACAATAGCCAACATGGTAGCGCCTGCTAAGGCTATCCAGAGGACGTCAGTCAGTTCTACTGCCAGTAAGTCACCAAATAAATAGCCCATTAAATCGACGCGAATACCATGCGCTAAGCTTAGAGTGACTAAGCCAATGGCCAGGGTGCTGTGCGAGACAATCCCCAGTAATGTATCGGCCGAAACACGCGCATACTTTTCTAGTGGTAATAGCACTAAGGCTAAAAAGACTGAGCCAATAATAAGCGCCAGTGATAGGTTGATGTCGGTTAGAACCCCTAAGGTTATTCCTAGAAGCGCACCGTGCGCTAAGGTGTCACCAAAGAATGCCATGCGGCGCCATACCACAAAACTGCCGAGTGGGCCTGCCACTAACGCTAATAACAAACCCGCCATTAACGGGGTAATCCACCAAGTACTAATCATGATGACCTCCGCATTGGTGGTCGTGTTCGTGGTCATGATGGTGGGTATAAGTCACCAGCGGAGCCTCTACGGTTTCTTTGCCAAACAGTTTTAAATAGGCGGGGTCGATAGATACTTTGTCAGGTGTTCCAGAGCAGCAAATGTGGCCGTTCAAGCAAATAACTTCATCGGTTGCTGCCATGACTAAATGCAAATCATGTGACACCATTAAAATAGCGCAGCCGAGCTCGTCACGTAGTTGGGGGATAAGATTATATAGCTCTAACTGACCTTGAATATCCACGCCTTGAACTGGCTCGTCGAGCACTAATAAATCTGGGTTCATCAATAAGGATTTAGCGAGTAAAACGCGCTGCCACTCACCCCCCGATAAGGTGTGTACCGACAGTTGCGCCAGAGATTCAATATTTAAGCGTTTTAACCAATGACGAATGTCTTTACTGCGCACATTGCGTGACAGTTTTAGGAAGCTCCACACACTAAGGGGCATGCGCTCATCTAGGCTGAGTTTTTGCGGCATGTAACCGACGCGTAAGTTAGGCTTGCGCTCGACGTAGCCAGAATCTAACGCTTCTAACCCCAACAGAACACGGATCAGTGTTGATTTACCGCAGCCATTGGGGCCAATAACCGTAATGATTTGCCCCTTATTAATTGATAAACTGATGTCGTGCAAAACAGTCTTATGTTGCCGCTTCAATAGCAGGTCATGTGCTTGTATTAATTTAATTGCATTCATTTGTGGCGGTATCGGTATGAGGGATATCTCTCTATAATGGCGGAATTTTACGTGAAGAGCCTATAAACACAATGAAACTTTTTCTTTCTGCGTTATTGTTCTTAGGATCAATAAGCTCAGCATTTGCTCAAACTAATCATATACAAGTGATGGCAAGTATCCATCCATTAGCGTTAGTCGCTGCGTCAGTGGTCGAGCCTGACAGTTTAGAAGTGCTTTTACCTAAGGGAATGACGCCGCACGACTTTAGCTTACGCCCCTCCGATATTGACCGAATCCAAAACGCCGATGTAATTTTATGGGCGGGCGCAGATTCTGAACCTTACTTATCTGGGTTCGTTGAACGTTGGCCAGAAAAAAAGTGGATCGATGTTAGTCCGGCAAATAATGAAACGGATATAAAAGATCCACACTGGTGGTTTTCAGCTGAGTTAATGATTGATGCTCAGAAGCAGTTGGCTCAGGTGTTAAGCCTATCAACTAATGACTTCGAACAACAGGTTAACCAAGCAGTAGACAATGCCAAGGCTCAATTAGAGCCTGTGCAAACTAAAGGCTTCCTTGTGTTTCATCAAGCCTACGATCACTGGGTAGAGGCTATGCAGTTAAACCAAGTGGGTGCGTTTACTATATCTCCCGAACAAAAACCAGGCGCCAAAACGGTACAGCGTATGCGTAAGCAGGTGCGTAATGGTGATGTAGTCTGTGTCTTCAGTGAACCCGAGTTTTCACCAAATATTGTAGACGCAGTAACCCGTGGTATTGATGTTAGACGGGGCGAGTTAGACCCGATGGCGTACAATATTCCGTTGCAATCAGACGGATATGTATTGTTTATCAATGATTTAACTGAGCGCTTTGTAAACTGTCTAACCAAAGAATAAATTAACAATTAAAAAATGGAATGATTATGTCTCTTGCTGTTATTACTCTTGCGGCCGGTAAAGGTTCGCGCATGAAATCCGACTTACCCAAAGTATTGCATAAGTTGGCAGGCAAGCCGATGTTGGCACATGTGTTGAGTAGCTCGTCACAGCTGAACAATGCTAAGCAACACGTAGTGATTGGTCATGGCGCAGAACTGGTACAACAGCAGATTACCGATTTTGATATTAGCTGGGCATTTCAGACTGAACAAAATGGCACCGGGCATGCAGTAGCTCAGGCTATGCCAAACGTTGATCCAGAAGCAACCGTGATTGTGTTATATGGCGACGTTCCACTTATCCGTAGCAGTACACTGCAACAACTGTTAGATCAAACGCAAGCGCAACAAGGTCTAACCTTGTTAACCGTAAAGCTAGATAACCCAATGGGTTATGGCCGTATTGTGCGTAACGCTGCGGGTGAAATTCAAGCTATTGTCGAGCAAAAAGATGCTAGCCCTGAACAGCTAAAAATTAACGAAGTAAACACAGGTATATTAGCGGTATCAGCCAAGTACTTAAACGAATGGTTGCCTAAGCTGTCGTCTAATAATGCCCAAGGCGAATACTACCTAACCGATATTATTGCCATGGCCGTTAGTCAAGGTGTTGCCGTTAGCGCTATTCATCCCCACGATGAATACGAAGTTCAGGGTGTTAACGATCGCTTACAGCTATCTGAACTAGAACGTGTCTATCAGCGTCAACAAGCCGACGAATTACTGCGTGCAGGGGTGTCGTTAGCTGACCCAAGTCGCCTAGATATTCGTGGTACGTTAACAGTGGGCAATGACGTGGCTATTGATGTTGGCTGTATCTTTGAAGGCGATGTAACTCTAGCCGACGGCGTTCATGTTGGGCCTTACTGTGTTATTAAAGACAGTAAAATTGGTGCGGGCACTGAACTGCAAGCCTACTCTCATTTAGACCAAGCAAATACCGCAGAAAACTGTCAGATTGGCCCTTATGCGCGCTTACGCCCAGGTGCCGAGCTACATAACCAAGCCAAAGTCGGTAACTTCTGTGAAGTGAAAAAATCGGTCATTGGCGAAGGCGCTAAAGTTAACCATCTTACCTATATCGGTGATGCTGAGATCGGAAAACAAGCAAATATTGGTGCCGGTACTATTACTTGTAACTACGATGGCGTGAACAAGTTTAAAACTGAAATTGGCGAGAATGCCTTCATTGGTTCTAACTCTTCGTTGGTTGCACCGGTGAAGGTTGGCGCGGGTGCTACTGTTGGTGCTGGTTCAACCATCACCAAAGATGTGGAAGCTGAAGAGTTAGCCATTGCGCGTGGTAAACAACGCAATATTAGTGGTTGGCAGCGTCCGGTTAAGATTGAATAAGCTAGGAGCTAGGAGCTAGGAGCTAGGAGCTAGGAGCTAGGAGCTAGGAGCTAGGAGC
>CALJVD010000060.1 GCA_937974825.1 uncultured Oceanospirillaceae bacterium
GCTTGAATGACATGCGACAGTAGGTTGTCGCTAAGCTGTTTAGGAACAGTAATGTTTTTTTCTAAACTGGGGTTTTTAGCCCACAGTTTTAACGAGTCGACTAATGGCTTGGTTTTTAAGCCTCTGAATAATGGACGTACGTTGTCTTCCAGTGTTTGACGATAGATAGCCGGACGGTCACGTAATAAGTGAAAAATAAACAGTGCGCTTTCGTCTTCTGCTGGAGTAATAGGGCAGTAATTGGTCCATAGTTCACAGGCGCTGTACAGCGTAGCTAAATCTTGCTGACGTAAGTTGTTTGGCTTAGCAGCACCTAATAAATGAATTCGTACAAAGGCATCGTGAATAGTGCTTGAAGAGATGTAACGATTACGTTTATCTTCAACGGTAAACTCAAGCAACTGGTTGGCTTCAGCGTACAAATAAAGTTGGTTGATTTCTAACCAAGAATGCGCTGGTGGTTGGCTATAGAGTTGATACGAACGCAGGATAGTTTGCCCTGTATCGCTAATTGCCCTGTGAATAGCTAACGTCAGTGTTTTGGCGTTGGCCGATACTTGAAGTAATTTAGGCTGGCTTATAAGTTTCGCAATAATAACTTTATAGCCCGTAGCTAAGTGCCCTTGCAGTGCTTGTGCTAACTGCGCTACTTGTAATTGCTTAGTGTCCAAAACAACGGAAGATTGCAAAAAATGCTTATTTAGCAATCCGCAAATTGTATAAATATATGGGCGGATAATTTCTAACGCTTCGTAGCGAGTTTGTGGGTCGGTTTGCCACTGATTTAACTCGCGTACAGATAGATATAACAGTTTTGCAGCGGCACCAGTATTAGCCATGGGCAAATCCTTTGCCCACTTGCGTATATCACTAATGCTTCCACTGCAGAAAGTAAGGGAGCTTAATGTTTGTTCAGGTATATGCAATTTTATTGGTAATTTTTCTTCTGACATGTGCACCTTCACTTTATTAAAAACTGTCGTGAATTAAGTTTTATTTCCTATGATCTCGCCTACTTTTAGTGGAGATTCAGCCGACAGCTTCTCAAGCCAATTTATTTGATCTTTTGCAAAGCACAGCACTACTGTGGAGCCAAGCAAAAAACGACCCATTTCCTCGCCCTTTTGTAACTCTACAGGGGCGGGGTTTGTGTATTCAGTCACTTTACGCTCACGAGTGGGTGGAGTAATGCGCCCCGCCCAAACGGTTTCTATCGCCGCAACAATCATGGCACCTACGAGTACCATGGCCATTGGACCTTGTTCTGTATCAAATATAGCCACTAAACGTTCGTTACGAGAGAATAAACGTGGAACATTTTCAGCGGTTGTCTGGTTAACCGAGAATAGATCACCCGGTACATAAATCATTTTGCGCAACTTACCAGCGGTGGGCATATGCACACGGTGGTAATCTCTGGGCGATAAATAAATAGTATTAAATACACCGTCTTCGAATTCTTTGCTGAGCGCTTGGTCACCACCAAGTAACTCTAAAAGAGTGTAATCTTGCCCTTTGGCCTGAAAAATTCTGCCGTCTTTAATGTCGCCTAGCTGAGAAATAGCTCCGTCAGCTGGTGAAATAATAGAACCTTCGTCGTCATTAAAGGTGCGCACACCACTCTCAAGCTCACGAGTAAAAAACTCGTTAAAAGAAGCAAAGTCTTCAGCTTGTTTAAACTTAGCCTCTTGCATGTTGATATCAAACTTTTTAATAAATGAATTAATAAATAAGTTTTTTATCCAACGAACTTCACTGGCAGCAAGCTTCCCAACGATACGAGACAGTAGGTGTTGCGGCACAATGTACTGAAAGGCAATAAATAAATTCTTTTTAATCAAAACGGTTCTTCTTAAATATAAAAATTAACGGTACATAAAAGGTGGCTAGATAAGCAGCGATGTTGAGCTGTGTATCAGCGTGTTCTTTTATCTTTGAACCGATCAGTTTACCTAATAAAGCCCTAAAACCCGAGATGCAGAACAATATATAAAAAATTATGTTTATTAAGCTGCTTTTAATGCTCGGGTTTATTAATCCTAAGTGTAGTTCGTTTGTGCTATATGTGCGGAATCTATGCAAGTTTTTATTTGAGCAAGCAGACACAGCTGTGTTGGGTATGTCAAAAAATGACACCTTGCTTTCTTCTGGTTTAGAAGACTCAAAAGAAAAAGAGCCAGTCATGGGAAGCGCTTGGCTTAAATGGTCGACTAGCGACTGAGTCTCTAACCGAAGAGTCAGAGTGTTCATGCTGTTGTGTCGCTTATAGATGTTGCGCACTGTGCCATATTTCAAAATCCTTATGATGTCTTTAAGGATTGTAGAATAATACGAAGGGTGGCGCAATTTTTCTAGACAATTCGAGCAAGCTATCAGGGCGATAGCTTGCCAAAGAGATGGGATAAGTTGTTTGGCGGTTATAAGTTAGAGAGGGTTTTTACAATTAGTTGGTAACTTTGTAGGCGATGCGGTGCTACTTCGCCTTGTTCGACCGCTGCTAGAAGCGCACAGCTTGAGGCAGGTTCGTGCTCATGGCTGCAGTTACGAAAACGGCAGTGCCCAGCCAGATTACGTAGTTCTCTGAATCCGTTCAGAATGTCATTGGCTTCCATGTGCCATAAGCCGAATTCGCGAATTCCAGGAGAGTCGATTAAGTCGCCACCCGAAGGAAAGTGATACAGACGAGCGGTTGTTGTTGTGTGACGACCTAAGCCGCTGGATTCTGATAGCGCCCCAACTCTGAGCTCTTCGTCTGGCAACAGCGTGCTGATAAGTGAAGACTTACCTACCCCTGATTGACCTACAAAAACGCTGGTGCGTTGGTTAAGTAGTTGTTTGAGTTCAGACAGGCTGTCTTCATCTTGGCTGCTCACTCTTAATGTTTTGTAGCCTAGCTTTTCATAGCCGGCGAGTAACTCATCAAACCAAGGTGTGTTGTCAGCGTTTAGTAAGTCGGTTTTATTAAGCAAGATAACAGCTTCAATATCGCTGTTTTCAGCGGCCACTAAGTAGCGGTCAATTAAGTTGGACTGCGCTTCAGGTTCAGGAGCAATGACGAGCACAATAAAATCGATGTTTGCCGCTATAGCTTTAATTTCGTTGGCGGCGTTAGGGCGAGCTAATTCAGATTGGCGTGGCAGTACCGCCTCAATGATGCCGTGATTAGCGCCTTTGACTGTCGGGCCAGGACGAAATATCACTCGGTCGCCAATAACTAGAGCCCCAAGGTTGGCACGTAAAAAGCAGCGATAGCGAACATCGGGCTCTTGTATGCTTTCTACTTCGGCTTGAGCACCGAAATGCGCTACAATTCGACCTTCGGTTTCATCGCCCAGATCGTTTGGGCTTAATTGAGCATTAATAGCGCTGTCTTTTTTCTGAGCGCGCTCAATTTTTTCTTGCTGAATTTTATTAATACGCCATGCTTGGCGTCTTGTTAATTTGCGTTTGCTCATAGATAAATTACGTAGTGAGTATGCTTGTATTGTCTGCCTTGGCTGATACTTGTGCAAGTTGATAAAATTAATTAAATAAATGCGTTTAAACTCAAGTGTATATAGTAGGAATATTGATATGGCGACAAATAAGTTTTTAGTATGGATGGACTTGGAAATGACGGGTCTAGAGCCAGAGCGTGATGTCATTATAGAGATCGCTACTATCATTACCGACGATAATTTAAACGTTGTGGCGGAAGGGCCTGTGTTAGCCGTGCATCAGCCTGATTTGTTGTTAGATGCAATGGACGAGTGGAACACCCGTACGCACGGCGAATCTGGCTTGGTTGAGCGAGTTCGTAAAAGCACAGTCGATGCCGCTCAAGCAGAGCAGTTAACCATCGACTTCTTAGTTGAGCATGGCGTGCAGCCAGGTAGCTCACCCTTGTGCGGCAACAGTATCCATCAAGACCGCCGGTTCTTAGTGAAGTATATGCCAGCACTCGAAGCCTTTATGCACTATCGCAATATAGACGTATCAACCTTGAAAGAATTAGCCAAGCGTTGGAAGCCAGAGGTTGTCGAGTCCTTTAAAAAAGCAGGTAGCCACCAAGCGCTGGACGATATACGCGAATCCATCGCCGAAATGCAGCACTACCGCAAACACTTTATTGCGGAATAATAATGGCGACCACTTCTTTACAATTGCTGCCTAATAATCTTTATCTGGCCGAACAAGTACGCGAGATAGATCAAGCCATCATGGCCACAGAGCCAGTGTCGGCATTTGATTTAATGCTACGTGCGGCTCAGGCTGCTTTCGGGTTACTTGTCGAGTATTGGCCGCAGGCCAAGCACATTTGTGTCTTAGCAGGATCCGGTAATAACGGTGGCGACGCTTGGCTAGTGGCAGCGCTGGCTAAAAAGCACGGACTTGAAGTGCAGTTATATGATCTTGCTAAAGAAGGCTTGCGCACCAGTGAGGGTCAACAGGCACAGGCCTATGCTGTTGAGGCGGGCGTGCAAGCTCAACCTTTTATGGGTGCGCTTGAAGCACATACTGACCTTATAGTTGATGGCTTGTTAGGTATTGGACTGCAAGGAGAAGTTAATGCTCACTATCAAGCAGCCATACACAGTATCAACAGTCACCCAGCCTCTGTGTTTTCATTAGATATTCCATCAGGTTTGCATGCTGATACAGGTGCGGTGTTAGGGGCTGCTGTTCAAGCGGATATTACCCTTACCTTTGTTGCACTAAAGCAAGGCTTATTCACTGCTCATGGTCCTGATATGACTGGGCAGATTTTTTATGCACCCTTAACAAACGCTAACGTGAAAGAGCTTGCTGTTGCCAGTGCGCAGCGTATTTATTATCAGCATTTATCCCAGCAAGAGTTGCTACCTTCACGAGCTAAAAATAGTCATAAAGGAATGTTTGGGCATGTATTAGTGGCTGGTGGTGAGTCTGGATATGGTGGCGCAGTGATTCTTGCTGCTGAAGCCGCCGCACGCACGGGGGCAGGGTTAGTTAGCTGTGCGACCCACCCTGAACACTTAACCCCACTCTTAAGTCGCTGCCCTAATATTATGGCAAAAGCGGTCGGTTCTGGATTAGAGCTGCAACCTCTTATTGAGCAAGCCAGTGTGTTGGCTATAGGGCCTGGCTTAGGGCAACAAGGCTGGGCTGAACTTTTTATGCAGCAAGCCTTACTAACTAATAAGCCTATAGTATTAGATGCTGACGCTTTAAATCTTCTAGCGAAGCCACAGTGGCAAACACAATTTGAAGGGCGGTTAGCGGTACTTACTCCGCATCCGGGTGAGGCAGCTCGACTGTTAGGGGTGAGCATAGAAGAAATACAAGCCGATCGTTTTAGTGCGGCCTCATCTCTTGCTAATCAATATTCGGCAACGGTGGTGTTAAAAGGCCAAGGCAGTATTGTTGCTAACCCCAATGGACGTGTCGCGGTCTGCACGGAAGGAAATTCGGGAATGAGCAGTGGCGGAATGGGTGATGTGCTTACTGGCGTCATTGCCGCTCTAATGGCGCAAGGGCTAAGTGCTTGGGATGCCAGTTGCTTAGGCGTTTGCTTGCACGCCAAAGCCGCTGATGAATGTGCGCAACACCAAGGTGCAGTCGGAATGCTTGCACAAGATTTAATGACTTACTTACAGAAGCTAATAAACGTATGACTCTATTCTTAGCAGATGAAGCCGCCACCTTAGCGGTTGCCAAAGTTTTTGTACAAGCTCTTAAAGAAGGCGGCTTAGTTTTCTTAGAAGGGACGCTGGGTGTTGGTAAGACCACCTTTAGTCGAGGTTTAATTCAGGCTTTGGGGCATCAGGGGGTAGTTAAAAGCCCAACCTATACGCTTGTCGAAGAGTACCCATTGGCAGACGTAAAAGTGTATCACTTTGATTTATACCGCTTGGCTGATCCAGAAGAATTAGAGTACATGGGCATACGAGAGTATTTACAGCCGCAAAACTTATGTCTAATAGAGTGGCCCGACAAAGGTTTTGGGGTGTTGCCAAAACCAGATTTAACCATTGAATTGTCTGATGATCAGCAAGGGCGTGCACTGAATTGGCAGGCTCACACGACAAAAGGCAAGCAGTGGCAAGACACACTAATAAAAACAACAAAGGCGTGGCAGCGATAGTGAGAATTTTTATTTTATTAAGCCTGTTGTTAGCCCAAAGCGTATTTGCTGACATTAAAAACATCAGGATAGAAGATAAAAAAACGCACACAATGGTGGTGCTAGATTTAACTCGACCGCACGAGCATCAGGCGTTTGACTTGTCGAATCCGGAACGAGTCGTTTTGGATTTGGAAGGTGCAAAGATGCAACCCGGGGCTAATAGCCTTAGTCTTCCTATTGGGCTAGTGAACTCTATTCGAAGCGCAAGGCGCAATCAAAACGATGTGCGTGTGGTTCTTGAGCTTAATAAATCCGTTACCTACAGAACCTATAGGCTATCGCCCGACCAAGGGTATGGCCATCGTCTAGTGATTGATCTGTACTCAAAAGCTGAGAAAGATAATCGCTCTGGTGGCGCTGTGCTATCGGCTAAGCCAGTCGTTAAACGAGCAGAAGAATATACCTCTAAGGCTAAAGATATTACGATTGTGATTGATGCTGGCCATGGTGGTGATGACCCAGGTGCAATTGGCCCTAAAGGCATACGCGAAAAAGACGTAGTCTTGGCGATTGCTAAAGAACTGCATCGCTTATTTGCTGCAGAACCGGGCTATGCACCATTAATGACGCGTGAAGATGATCGCTTTCTTAAACTTGGTGCCAGAGCGAGGCGCGCAGAAGCAGCGGAAGCAGAGCTCTTTATTTCTATTCATGCCGACGCCTTTAAATATCCGAGTGCTAGCGGTGCTTCGGTCTATGCATTATCAGAGCATGGTGCCAGTTCAACAGCTGCCAAATGGCTCGCCGACAAAGAAAACCAGTCAGACAAAGTTGGCGGTGCCGATGTAAGAAGCGTGGAAGCACAAGTCAAAGAAGTGCTGCTTGATCTGAGCATGACTTATAAGCTGCGCGAAAGTAAAGACTTAGGCAGCAAAGTGTTACGTAGCATGGGTAGAATCACTAAGCTGCACAAGCATAATGTTGAAGAAGCAGGTTTTGCTGTACTAAAAGGTGCGAGCGCCTCGGCTTTATTGATTGAAACAGGATTTATCTCCAATCCACAAGAAGCACGCTTGTTATCGAGCACTGCTTATCAGCGTAAAATGGCGCAAGCTATTTTTGATGGTATTCATGAGTATTACAGCGAACATCCGCCTGATGGCAGTTTGTTATCAAAAAAGAAAAAGAGAAAACCTGAAGTTTATGTGGTTGAGCGCGGAGACAACCTGTCGTTGATCGCCGATAGAAACAAGGTTTCAATAAAAGAATTACGCCGATTAAATAACTTAAATAAGGACACTATACGGGTGGGTCAGCGCTTATTGATCCCCAAGTCTTGAGCTAAATATGGCAAAAATTAATTTATTATCTCCTCGTCTGGCAAACCAAATAGCCGCGGGTGAGGTTGTAGAAAGACCAGCGAATATTCTAAAAGAGTTGGTTGAAAACGCATTGGATGCTGGTGCAACTCAAATTGATGTTGAGGTTGAGCAAGGCGGCGTCAAGCTCTTGCGTATACGTGATAATGGTTTTGGCATAGAAAAAGACGACTTAGCCTTGGCGTTGAGCCGACACGCCACCAGTAAAATTACTACTCTAGACGACTTAGAAGCGGTGGGTAGCTTAGGGTTTCGCGGTGAAGCACTAGCCAGTATTAGCTCGGTTTCAAGGTTAACGCTTACGTCCTGTGCCGAAGGTAGTAGTAAGGCGTGGTCAGTGGTGGCCGAAGGGCGTGAGATGGTGGCTTCAGTAACTCCGGCGGCACACCCAGTGGGTACGACGGTTGAAGTGCGCGATTTGTTTTTTAATACTCCTGCCCGTCGTAAGTTCTTGCGCACAGAAAAAACAGAGTTTAGTCATTTAGAAGAAGCATTAAAACGCTTAGCACTCAGTCGTTACGACGTTGCTTTTAGTTTGCGTCACAACGGACGAGTAATACATCAACTGCGAGAAGCAGAAGTCCCCATTGCCAAAGAAAAACGCGTTGCCAGCTTGCTCAATCAAGAGTTTATGAACAGTGCCGTGCATGTGGATATGGAAGCAGCAGGGCTGTCGTTGCAGGGATGGGTTGGCTTACCAACCTTTTCACGTTCGCAAGCAGATATGCAGTACTTTTTTGTAAATGGTCGTGTTGTACGTGACCGCTTAGTCGCGCATGCAATCAAACAAGCCTATCGTGATGTGTTATACCACGGGCGTCATCCTGCTTTTGTTTTATACTTAACGCTCGATCCAAAATTAGTGGATGTGAATGTGCATCCTACTAAGCATGAAGTGCGTTTCCGTGACGGTCGCTTAGTGCACGATTTTCTATTTAGAAGTTTGCACCGTGCCTTAGCTGAAGTGCGCCCAGAAACGCCTAGTGCGAACTTTACTGAGCCTACAGTCACTGGTGTTGAGGCGGGTGAGTTTCAGCAACAGAATACCTTCTCACTGGGCAGTGAGCAGCGAGCTATACAGCATCCTAGTGGGCAGTATCAGGCGACTGGTTTTTTCTCAGATAGGCCGACAGCGTCTCAGGTGAATAATGAGCTTAATAGCTTACAAAAGTTCACCGCGCCTATGCCTGATATCAACAGCATCGAAAATGCCGAAGACGTACCGCCTTTAGGGTTTGCTATTGCGCAGCTGCACGGGATTTATATTTTATCGCAAAACGCATTAGGGCTAGTTGTGGTAGATATGCATGCGGCGCATGAGCGTATTACCTATGAGCGTTTAAAAGCTGCAATGGATGCTGAAAACGTCGTAAGTCAGCCGCTGTTAGTGCCTGTGAGCATGGCGGTGAGTGAGCGAGAAGCCGAAGCGGTAGAGCAGTTTCAATCAGAGTTTTTAGCCTTAGGCGTAGAGCTGGCTCGTACCGGCCCGGAAAACATTGTGGTGCGTCGAATTCCGGTGATTTTACAACAAGCAAAAGTCGAACAATTAGTCAGCGACATGTTAGCAGACCTAATGGAACATGGTCGCTCCGATCGCATTTTAGCGCACAGGAATGAGCTGCTTGGTACTATGGCGTGCCATGGCTCGGTGCGTGCTAATCGACGTTTAACTATTCCAGAAATGAATGCCTTGTTGCGCGACATGGAAGTGACTGAGCGTAGCGGTCAATGTAACCACGGCCGCCCGACTTGGACACAGCTCAGCATGTCGGAGCTCGATAAATTATTCTTGAGAGGGCGCTAGTGACACAGTTTCCGCCAGCTATTTTTTTAATGGGGCCGACCGCTTCAGGAAAAACCGCGTTAGCGGTAGAGCTAGTACAAAATTATAACTGCGAGATTATCAGCGTTGATTCCGCCTTAATATACAAAGGTATGGATATTGGTACAGCTAAGCCCGATGCAGAAACCTTAGCGGTAGCTCCGCATCGATTGATTGATATTATCGACCCGGCAGAAAGCTATTCTGCGGCCGATTTTAGACGTGATGCTTTGCAGCACATGGCAGAAATTACCGCTGCCGGAAAAGTGCCACTATTGGTTGGTGGTACTATGATGTACTTTAAGTTTTTATATGAAGGCGCCGCCAAACTACCAACTTCTGTTCCTGAGGTTAGAGAGCGTCTGCAGGCAGACGGTGAACAGCAAGGTTGGCCTGCGTTGCACGCTAGGCTTGCCACTATTGACCCGGAATCAGCAGAGCGTTTGAATCCAATGGATTCTCAGCGAATTATGCGTGCTATTGAAGTGTATGAACTCTCTGGCAAAACACTGTCTCAGTTTTGGGCAGAGCAAGAGCAGCAAGTTTTGCCGTATAATGTTACGCATCTAGCGGTTTGTCCTAAAGAGCGCGCTACATTGCACGAGCGAATCGCTTTACGATTTGACCAAATGCTAGAGCAAGGGTTTCTTGATGAAGTGAGAGCCTTGTATAAACGTTCCGATCTCCACCTTAATTTACCGTCAATGCGTTGCGTGGGTTATCGCCAAGCGTGGGAGCATTTAGATGGTAAATATAGTTATGAGGAAATGCGTGAGCGTGGCATTATAGCAACCCGTCAACTTGCAAAACGACAGATCACTTGGTTGCGCAGTTGGCCTGATTTACATTGGCTGGATTCCGAAGACACAAATATTTTGCAATCCGCCTTGAAAATCATTGGTTTGGACACCATAGTAAATTAAACGTGTGAAAGGTTGAAAGTAAGTGGCCATTTACACGCAGGGCTATTTATTTTATTCGCTGTCCCCATATTGGACGGCACACCTTATTTAAGGAGCACAACATGTCAAAAGGGCAAAGCTTACAAGACCCTTACTTAAACCAATTACGTAAAGAACGTATTCCGGTTTCTATCTTTTTGGTGAACGGTATTAAACTACAAGGCCAAATTGAGTCTTTCGACCAGTTCGTTATCTTGCTGAAAAACACAGTCAGCCAAATGGTATATAAACATGCTATTTCTACTGTAGTCCCTGCGCGTAACGTTCGTCTTCCAGCAGAAGACCAAGAAGAAACTGAAGAGTAATCTTTACTAGGAGCGTCATTCTTGTTCTTTGAACGTCCTGCCGGAGGCGGTGAGCTTGCGGTGCTTGTTCATGTTGATTTCCCTGAGGGGAATAATCGTGAAGATTTAGCAGAGTTTCGTGAACTAGTAGTATCCGCTGGTGCCGATCCAGTTGGATTAGTTACCACGAAAAGAGATGTACCAGATACCAGAACCTTTATTGGTAAAGGTAAAGTCGAAGATATTGCGCAAGAACTGCAACTAAGTGAAGCAGAGCTGGTTATCTTTAACCATTCGCTTACGCCTAGCCAAGAGCGTAACCTAGAAAAAATCTTAGAATGTCGAGTGTTAGACCGTACCGGTTTGATATTAGATATCTTTGCCCAGCGCGCACGTACCCACGAAGGTAAATTGCAAGTAGAGCTAGCTCAACTTGAGCATCAATCTACACGCCTGATTCGAGGGTGGACTCACCTTGAAAGACAAAAAGGTGGTATCGGTTTGCGCGGTCCGGGTGAAACCCAGCTTGAAACAGACAGACGTTTGCTACGAGCGCGGGTTAAATCGATTAACGCCCGTCTCGAAAAAGTACATGCTCAGCGAGACCAAAGTCGTCGAGCACGCAAACGATCCGATATCGCTACAGTGGTTATAGTTGGTTATACCAACGCCGGTAAATCGACCCTGTTTAACGAGTTAACCCAAGCGGACGCTTATGCGGCTGACCAGCTGTTCGCGACACTAGACCCAACCATTCGACACTTTAAGCTCGAAAACGTTGGAAATATTGTGCTTGCCGACACCGTTGGTTTTATTCGTCACTTACCCCACAAACTGGTTGAATCGTTTAAAGCAACACTGCAAGAAGCGGCAGAAGCCGACCTGCTTATGCATGTGGTGGATTGTGCGGCAGAAGAGCGCGATGGCAATATTGAACAGGTTGAATTGGTGTTGAAAGAAATTTCTGCCGATACTGTTCCGCAATTGCGCGTGTACAACAAAATAGATTTACTAGAACAGCATGAGGCACGTATTGATCGTGATGAGCATGGCAAGCCAGTGGCTGTTTGGTTATCAGCCAAACAAAATGTTGGACTAGAGTTACTCGCACAAGCGCTTAACGAGTTATTGAGTGAGGAACTGTTCCGTGGGGAAGTCCTCTTAAGGCCTGAAGATGCCAAACTGAGAGCCATTCTTTATGATTTGGGCGCTATCGATAACGAACGTCATGAAGACAATGGTGATATGGTATTGCAGCTAACGTTACAAAAACATGACTTTAAGCGTGCATTATCGAAAGCTAATATAGAGGAAAGCCGTTTTTTCCCTATCGAACCTGAACCTTGGCACTAAACTATCGTTTATTGATCAAAAATTGGTTATAGTGCCTGCTTAATTTTGCAGATTGATATTTGCCTAACTGGAGTGAAATATGGCTTGGAATGAGCCCGGTGGCAACGACCCTTGGGGCAATAAGAACCGTGGTGGTAAGAACAACAATGGTAATCAACCACCCGATTTAGACGAAGCTATTAAACAGCTGATGGATAAGCTTAATGGCTTGTTCGGCGGTAAAAAGTCTAAAGGTTCTGGCTCAAATAATTTTGGTGGCGGCAATAATAGCGGAATATTCGGTATTCTGATTGTTATTGTTGCAATAGCGCTATTGTTTAACTCTGTTTATACCTTAGATGAACAGCAGCGCGGTGTGGTGTTACGTTTAGGTAAATACCAGTCAACAGAAATGCCTGGTTTACACTTCAAGATCCCAGTGATCGATCAAGTGATTCCCGTCAATACAACGGCCGTACGTACCTTAGAAATTCGTGAGCGCATGCTCACTGAAGACGAAAACATCGTTGAGGTTGAGCTAAACGCGCAATACCGCGTGGCAGACCCTGTTATGTTTGCACTACGTATTGAACAGCCACAATTAGCGCTGCAAATTGCTGCACAGAGTGCACTTCGCCACGAAGTAGGTTCAGCGGCAATGGATGATGTGTTAACCAGTGGTCGTGTTGAATTAGCCGACCGAACTCAAATTCGTTTGCAAGAGTACTTAGACCGTTACTTAACCGGTATGGTACTGACCAACGTCAACATTAAAGACGCACGTCCCCCAGAGCAGGTACGTTCAGCCTTTGACGACGTTCAGGTAGCTAAGCTTGATAAAGAAAGAATGATCAACGAAGCCGAAGCCTACGCTAACGCAGTAGTGCCAGAAGCACGTGGTGCGGCACAGCGTCAAATCGAAGAAGCGCGTGCTTACCGCGACCGTGTTATCGCACGTGCCCAAGGTGAAGCAGAACGTTTTGAAAAGCTTTATGCCGAATACCGTAAGGCGCCTCAGGTAACGCGTGATCGTCTATACATAGACGCTATCAGTGAGGTCTATAATAACGCTAGCAAAGTGCTGGTGGACGTCGAAGGTGGTAACAACATGATGTACATTCCGCTTGATAAGATTGTAAAAAATGTCACCACAACAACCTCTGGCGATACCTTAACTAAGGCAGACATCAGTCGTATTACCGACCAAGTGTTAGGCGAAGTAAAAAGTCGTCAAAACCTAAATCAGCCAACCACTATTCGTAGGGAGGGTCGTTAATGTCTCCTAAATCATTAGTTGCCCTAATCGTATTGGGCTTGGCACTGTTGATCGGTAGCCAGACGGTTTACGTGGTTAAAGAAACCGACGTAGCCATTAAGTTAAAGTTTGGTGAAATCGTGCAAACCGATATCGAACCAGGCGTGCACTTTAAAGTTCCTTTTATTGAGGTGGTTAAGCGCTTTGATGGACGTGTTATCACCTTAGATACTAAATCATCACGTTTCTTAACCTCTGGTAAAAAATACGCCATCGTTGATGCATACGCACAATGGCGTATTAGAGATGTAGGTGCCTTCTATAAGGCGACCTCTGGTAGCCGTATTGAAGCAACCACACTGTTAGTTGCCTTAATGAACAAAGGTTTGCGTGATGAAATAGCAGCACGTACTTTGCATGAGGTTGTCTCAGGTGAGCGCGATAATTTAATGACGCATCTCACGGCTAAGCTTAATGAGCAAACGCAACAAGAGTTAGGTATCGATATTATCGATATGCGCGTTAAGGCCATTGATCTGCCAGAAGACTTAAGCCGTTCGGTATATGGTCGTATGGCGGCTGAGCGTTCGCGTGAGGCTCGTGAGCACCGCTCGCAAGGTCAAGAGCTAGCAGAAGGTATTCAAGCCGATGCTGATCGTCAACAGGTAGTAATTCAAGCCGAAGCTTACCGTGAGTCCGAGCGTATTCGAGGTGATGGTGACGCTAAAGCGACCAGCATCTATTCGGCCGCCTACCAGAAAGACGGTGAGTTCTATGCATTTACTCGTAGCTTAAAAGCGTATACCGAAAGCTTTAAAGCAAATGATATTCTATTGCTTGAGCCAAATAACGAATTCTTCCGCTACATGAAGGCCAGTAAGCCAGAATGATACAGCGACTGTTTGTGCTAATCATGTTCAAACAGCTTTAGCTTTGATAGAATTCACGAACCGGGCCCTGCCCGGTTTTTTATGTAAAACATAGCACTTTGTAAGGCGAGACTATGACACAAGCAGATCGTTGGCTGTTACCCGATGGTATTGAAGAAATACTGCCTCCACAGGCCCAACGAGTAGAGTACTTAAGGCGTCATTTGATAGACGTTTTAGATAACTGGGGTTACGACTTCGTAATGCCACCGGCCTTAGAGTACCTAGAATCCCTGCTAACAGGTGCTGGTAAAAATTTAGATCTGCGCACATTTAAAGTAACCGATCAGTTGTCAGGTCGTATGATGGGTCTGAGTGCCGACGCGACACCACAGGTTGCACGTATCGATGCACACAGCTTGGCACCCGAAGGTGTTAGTCGTTTGTGTTACTGTCGTACGGTTTTTCATACTAAAGCGCAATCATTACTGGCCAGTCGCACGCCGACTCAAATTGGTGCAGAGCTATTCGGCGCAGATAACATCGAAGCCGACATCGAAATTATTAGTTTAATGCTGCATGCATTAAACGCTGCTGAGATTCAGCAAATTCACTTAGATATTGGTCATGTAGGTGTATTTAATGCACTGGTCAAAGAAGCAGACTTAAACGCACAGCAACAAGCAAAACTATTTGAGTTGTTAAAGTTAAAGTGCCGTGCCGATATCAAAAAGTGGGCAGAAGAAAACATCCAGTCTGAAGATATTAAACAAGCATTACATTTGTTTGTGCGCCAACAAGGCAATGTGGCCGATCTTTGCGATACCTTTAAGTCACTGGCGACGTTAATTCCGACTGCAGCACAAGCGGTTCAAGACGTACAGAAGGTGGTTGAGCAAATCAATCAGCGCTTTCCTAATGTACCCGTTAACATCGATCTGACTGAGTTGCGCGGTTACAACTACCACTCAGGACTCGTGTTTGCAGCATATATTCCCGGTTTTGGTGATGCCATTGCTAAAGGTGGCCGTTATAACGACACCGGAGCAGCATTTGGTCGTGATCGCGCCGCAACAGGCTTCAGTGCCGACTTAAAAGTACTGGCACGCTTTGGTGAATTTGGCGTAAACAAGAAACAAACCTGGCTAGCGCCGCACGATACCGATCCAGCACTTTGGGCAGAAGTTGATAAATTACGTGCAAGTGGTCAGCGTGTCATCACAGATTTAAATGGGCAAACCAACCAAACAGTGGATGGTTACCTAAAGCAAATTAATGGCCAGTGGCAACTGGTGAAGGCTTAACTTTTTAGAGATAGATTTCATGGGCAAAAGTGTTGTTGTTCTAGGCACCCAATGGGGTGACGAAGGTAAAGGTAAGATAGTTGACCTATTAACCGAAAAGGCGGCTGCGGTTGTTCGCTTCCAAGGTGGTCACAATGCTGGTCATACCTTAGTAATTGATGGTGAAAAGACAGCCTTACACTTAATTCCCTCAGGAATTTTACGTGAAAGTGTTACCTGTATTATTGGTAATGGTGTAGTGGTTGCACCCGACGCCTTACTAAGAGAAATTCGTGCGCTAGAAGCGCGTGGCGTACCTGTAATGGATCGTTTGCACGTATCGCATGCAAGCCCAGTTATTCTTCCTTATCACGTTGCTTTAGACCAAGCGCGTGAAGCAAGACGCGGCGAAGATAAAATCGGTACTACGGGTCGTGGTATTGGTCCAGCATACGAAGACAAAGTAGCGCGTCGCGGCTTACGTATGGGCGATTTATATCAGCCTGAGTTCCCAGAGCGCTTAAAAGAAATTATGGAATACCATAACTTCACTCTTACTCAGTACTACGGTTGCCCAGCCGTTGATTATGAAGAAACATTAGCCGCTTGCCGCGATTGGGCAGAGCAGCTAAAAGACATAGTTGAAGATACCGTTGAGCTAGTACACAAAGTACGTGAAGAGGGTGGTGATATCATGTTTGAAGGTGCCCAAGGTACATTGCTTGATATCGACCACGGTACTTACCCATTTGTAACTTCTTCTAACACTACTGCCGGTGGTGTGGCGACAGGTTCGGGTGTGGGGCCTCTGTACTTAGACCAGATTTTAGGTATTACCAAAGCCTACACCACCCGTGTTGGTGCAGGTCCATTCCCTACTGAGCTATTTGATGAAGTAGGCAATCACTTATCTGAAAAAGGTAACGAAAAAGGCACCACCACTGGACGTTCACGTCGCTGCGGTTGGTTTGATGCGATGTTGGTTAAACACGCTATTCGTGTGAACTCAATCAATACCATATGCCTAACAAAACTAGACGTATTAGATGGCTTAGATACCATTAAAGTATGTATCGGTTACCAAGACAAAGACGGTAACCCAGTTCAAATGCCATCGTCTGCTGATCAGTTCGACAAAGTAAGTCCTGTTTATAAAGAACTTCCTGGTTGGACAGAAAGCACCTTCGGTGTACAAAAGCTTGAAGAACTGCCAGAAAATGCTCGTGCGTATATTCGCTATATTGAAGAGGCTATCGGTGCTCCTATCGATATCGTATCTACCGGTCCAGACCGCGTAGAAACCATCGTACTACGTCATAGCTTCGAGCTCTAAAAAAGAAACGGCCTTTAGTAATAAAGGCCGTTTTTTTATCCTTTTCTTTATCTATTTCCTGCCTTTGCTTTTTATTAGTTAACCTCTGTACAGTAAATGTCCAGTAGCAAACTCTGGCAGCATCAATTTCTGAGATCATGCGTCAGCCTGATTAGACTAACGGGATTACCAATTGGAGCCTGTTATGTTAAGTCCTGTACAAGTGGTCGAGCCACAAGAAAATAGAAAACAATGGCAAGCAGATGAAATAGCCGATCTGTTCGCTTTACCTTTTAATGATCTTATTTTTCAAGCCGCCAGCATTCACCGGCAGCACTTTGACCCTAATGAAGTGCAAATCTCGACGTTGCTTTCAATTAAAACCGGTGCTTGCCCAGAAGACTGCAAGTATTGTTCACAGTCGGTGCACAATAACACTGAACTGGAGCGTCAAAAGTTAATGGAAGTACAAAAAGTAGTTGAAGCGGCTAAGCAAGCAAAAGACAGTGGCGCAACACGTTTTTGCATGGGTGCAGGTTGGCGTAGCCCGCATAATAAAGACATGCCCTATGTGTTAGAAATGATTAAGCAAGTAAAAGCATTAGGCTTAGAAACCTG
>CALJVD010000061.1 GCA_937974825.1 uncultured Oceanospirillaceae bacterium
ATGAATTGGGCTATACTGTTTCAATTACAAGTCTACTCGATAAAAAACAACCGAAAATCATCTTCATGCATCAAATTACTGTTGATTTAGCAATTTCTGCTTTGGACTACCAAAGCTACTATAGTGGTCAAATTAAACAGGTGGTTGCCTATACGGACGACGGCCGCAGGGTACGTTTTCCGGCCAATATACTGCAGCATGTGGTCAGTCATGAGGGCGTTTACGGTCGTTTTCAAATTAACTTTTCGGATGAAGGTAAATTTTTGTCTATTCAGCGCCTTCTTTGATCTTTATCCATACATTTCAAGGCAATAAGTGCTAGCTTAAAGACAAATGATATAAAGCCTATTAGGGAAACACTATGCCCGCAGAAGTAATGGCGCAGCTTGGTACAGGAAAAGTAGTAAAGATTCGTGGTGGGGTGGTTGATGTTCATTTTGAAAATGGCTCGCCTAGTATTCAAGAATTGCTTTACGCTGGTGATCTAGCCTTAGAAGTGGCTGCGCTCTTAGATAATAATATTGTCCGTTGTATTACCTTAGCGCCTGTGCGTGGTCTTGGCTTAGGTACTAAGGTCAGAGCTACCGGTGCGCCTATCTCTGTGCCGGTGGGTGATGAAGTACTAGGGCGCATGCTTAATATTTTCGGTGAGCCTATTGATGGCAAACCCAGTCTTTCTTATTTACCAAAGCGTTCTATTCATAGAGCGCCACCGCCCTTACGTGAGCGTGTGGTGCGTGGCACTGTGCTGGAAACCGGCATTAAGGCCATTGATTTACTCTCACCCATTGAACGTGGCGGTAAAACCGGTCTGTTTGGTGGTGCAGGTGTGGGTAAAACCGTATTAATTACCGAGCTAATCAACAACACCGTCAAGCACTACAAGGGTGTGAGTATTTTCTGTGGTATTGGTGAGCGTTCACGCGAAGCCGAAGAGCTCTACCGTGAAATGGGCGAAGCCGGTGTGCGCGATAACACTATTATGCTGTTTGGTCAGATGAACGAAGCCCCAGGCGTGCGTTTTTTAGTGGGTAAAACTGCGCTTACCATGGCCGAGTACTTTCGTGATGACCTTGGCCAAGACGTTCTGTTACTTATCGATAACGTTTTCCGCTTTGTTCAGGCCGGCTCTGAAGTATCGGGTTTGTTAGGGCGTATGCCTTCAAGGGTGGGTTATCAGCCAACTTTGGCCACCGAGCTTGCCAGCCTGCAAGAGCGTATTACCTCTACCAATAAAGGCGCTATTACTTCTATTCAAGCCGTTTATGTACCCGCCGACGACTTTACTGACCCTGCCGCATCGCATATTTTCTCGCATTTATCGGCTTCAGTAGTACTGTCGCGTAAGCGTGCCAGTGAGGGTTTGTACCCGGCCGTAGACCCGTTATCTTCCAACTCAGTAATGTTAACGCCGGCCATGGTTGGTCAGCGTCATTATGATATTGCCCGTGGGGTGCGCCGTACCTTGGCGGAATACGAAGAGCTGCGCGATATTATTGCCATGCTTGGTTTAGAAGAGCTTTCTGCCTCAGACCGAGCCGTGGTGGCTCGTGCTCGTCGATTAGAACGTTTCTTAACGCAGCCATTCCATACCACTGAAATATTCAGCGGTGTTAAAGGCAGGCGTGTCAGTCTGGCAGAAACATTAGACGGTTTTGAAAGCATCCTTAGTCAAACTGAATTTGATGACGATGAAATGGATTACTACATGATTGGTCCTTTATCGGACCTAAAGAAAAGCCAATGAGTTTAGCTACAAGCATGCAGGTGAATATTCGTTTGCCGCAAAGTTTGCTGTTCAGTGCCCAAATACTAAAGCTTACCGCTAGTGCTGAAAATGGCAGCTTTGGAATTTGGCCAAACCATACCGATTTTGTCACGGCTTTGGTGCCGTCGGTGTTGGTGTTAATTGACCAAGATAATAACGAACTGTTTTTTGGTGTCGACGAAGGGCTGTTAGTGAAAGTAGGGCATCAGGTGGATATCGCCGTTAAACGTGCCATACAAAGTGAAGACCTAAGTTCTTTGCATGAGCTGTTATCGACCAGCTTTCATGAAGTTGATGAACAAGAACGCAGCGCCCGCACCGCTATTTCTAAATTAGAACTGGGCATGGTGCGACAAATGAGCGAGCTAAAGAAGCCCTGATGGTGAAAGTGGTTATAAAGGGCAGGTTAGGGCGAGTTATAAAGGACTGGGTATGAACGAAGAAGACGCGATTGAACAGGTGCAAAGAAAAGCCGAGCAGATGCAGAAAACGCGTCAACGCCCAGCTTACAGCCCGTTGCAGGGTTTTAGTGCCTTTGGTGTGATTGGCTGGTCGGTATCTGTACCCACTGTGCTGGGTGCGGTGGTAGGTAAGTGGCTGAATAATGTTGCGCCTCAGTCTTTTTCTTGGGTACTGGCGTTAATGTTGGCCGGTTTGGTTATCGGTATTATTGTTGCCTGGGAATGGGTTGCTAAAAATCAGGATAAAAATGATGAGCATTGAGTTGTTTTCGTTTGGTACCGGCTTTGCTGTTGGGCTGGTGGTCAGTATTTTATTTTTTGTGGGTTTGGCTTTGGGTATGCGTAAAGCCTTGAATTCGAACACGCCAGCTATCTGGTTGCTGCTGAGCTTTTTAATCCGTTCAGCGCTGTTGCTAGCAGTGGCAATGTACTTAATTAACATTGGCGAACCACTTATTACCATTACTGGTTTTGTGTTGGCTTTCTTTATTGTGCGTTTAATCGCTGTGCGCTTTGCCAAAATTGGTGTGCATAAACATAACGAGCAGGAGTCCTAATGCAATTAACTCCAGACGATACCATTGTTGCTGTTGTGCTTGGTTTTGAACTGAGTGCGACCATTGTTAACACTTGGATAGTGATGGCGGTGTTAGTGTTTACTTCTTGGTTAGTCACCAGAAACCTACGCCCAGACGCACCGCCGAGCCGGTGGCGTGGTGCTTTAGAATTTATTGTGAAAACCATCGAAAGCCAAGTGGTGGAGGTCACCGAACAAAAAGCGCAACACGTTTTGTACTTTGCCGGCACGCTGTTTTTGTTTATTGCCAGCGCCAATATTTTAGCCATTATCCCCGGGTTTAAATCGCCCACGGGTTCGTTGTCGACCACGGTTGCTTTAACTATTTCTGTGCTATTGGCTGTACCTTTGTTTGGCATGGCTCGTTTTGGCTTTGGTCATTACTTTAAAAGCTTGTTTAAACCGTCTTGGTTTATGCTGCCGTTTAATCTTATCGCTGAGTTTTCTAAAGCGGTGTCACTGTCCATTCGTTTGTACGGCAACGTTATGAGTGGTGCGGTGATTGCTGCCATATTACTGACCATCGCTCCGTTTTTCTTTCCCGTAATAATGCAAATGCTGGGGTTATTAACCGGCTTTATTCAAGCGTACATATTCGCCATCTTAGCGCTGGTGTATATTTCTGCTGCCATTACTGAAACACCTAAATCAAAAACAAGGAATTAACATGACTGAATTGGCTCTAATCTCCATTATTTCTATTATCACCGCTGGTCTGACTGTCGCCATTGGTTCTTTTGGTGCTGCCTTAGGTGAAGGTCGTGCCGCCGCTGCTGCCATGACAGCCATTGCCCAGCAACCAGACGCTGCGCCGGTATTATCACGTACCTTGTTTGTGAGCTTGGCGATGGTTGAATCATCAGGTATTTACTGCTTCGTAGTGGCGTTGATTTTGATATTCGCTAATCCCTTCTGGAATGCCGCCATGGCCGTTGTAGGAGGCTAAATAATGTCCATAGATTGGATTACCGTTGCCGCACAACTAGCGAACTTCTTATTGCTGGTGTGGCTCTTAAAACGCTTTTTGTATCGTCCAATTTTAAAAGGCATTGATGCTCGTGAAGCAGAAATTGCCAAACGTTTAGCCGCTGCCAAAGAAGCAAAAGAAAATGCCGATGCCGAAAAACAACGTTATCAGCAACAATACGCCGACCATTTAATGATACGAGATAACTTGTTAGAGGAAGCGTTAGAATCCACCGCCAGCCAGCGTGAACAAATGCTGCAGGCCGGTCGTGACAAACTCGAACAAGAGCAAAAGAATTGGCAGCAGTTTTTTGAACAAGAGCGTTCTGAGTTTCAGATGAAGCTGCAGTACTCCGGTGCTGAAACTTTGTATGAGCTGGTACGTAAGGCCTTAATGGACTTAGCCGATGAGCAGTTAGAAAACGCCATTGCACGCCATTTAATGCGCCGTTTAGAAGGCATGCACAAAGACATAAAAGCCGCCGCAGGTGAAGCCAGTAAGCAGGTTGCTACTGTTACCAGTCATGCGCCTTTGTCAGATAAAACCCAAGAATACTTACAGCAACAACTGCAAAACTACTTCCCTAATATCAAAGTTGATTTTCTGATAGATACTGAGCAAGCCGTGGGCGTGGTTTTACAAGTTGCTGGCGCACGTGTGGCTTGGACGTTAGAGACTTATATAGACGAGCTGCAAAGCCAGTTTGCACAGCAATACAAAGCCAATGTCAGCGCAGGAAGTTTATTATGAAACCGGTGGTAACCGACCAAAGCTTTAATGACTGGCTAAAAGGCTTACAGCTACAACCCAGTCCAGACCCATTGCTAATAGAAGTAGGCAGAGTGGTCGAGGTTGCAGATGGTGTGGCCGTGGTCAGTGGTTTAGAGCGTGCCTTGGCAGACGAGTTGTTAATTTTTGCCAGTGGCGTGCATGGTTTGGTATTAGACCTAGAACCGGGGCGCTTGGGCGTTATTTTATTAGGCCCCGGTGAGAAAATTCGTTTAGGTGAAGAAGTTTATCGCAGCCAAAAAGTGGCCAGTGTGCCGGTGGGTGAAGCTCTTTTAGGGCGTGTCGTCGATGCTTTAGGCAGACCGCTAGATGGTGAAGAGCAGATTGTTACCAGCAACCATCGCCCGATTGAGATGGAAGCCCCCAGTATCTTAAACCGTACGCCTATTTATCGTTCATTGGCGACCGGTATTAAAGCCGTTGATGCGGCCATCCCTGTAGGTTTAGGCCAGCGCCAGCTTATTATTGGCGACCGTCAAACCGGCAAAACCTCGCTTGCTATCGACAGTATGCTTAATCAAAAGCATACCGAAGTGGTGTGTATTTATTGTGCGATTGGCCAGCGTGGTGATGCCGTCACCAGAGTAGTACAAGCACTGACCGAAGGCGGCATGTTAGAGCGCAGTATCGTTATTAACGCTGGTGACGAAGAAGCCCCCGGCCTTGCTTATATTGCCCCTTACGCAGCCATGAGCATGGCAGAATACTTTTCTGCTCAAGGGCGTGATGTACTGGTGGTAATGGACGACATGACCCACCATGCGCGTGCTTACCGTGAGCTTTCCTTGTTGCTGCACCGTCCACCCGGTCGAGAAGCTTTTCCCGGTGATATCTTCTACGTGCACGCCCGCTTATTAGAACGTGCCGGTCAGTTTGGCAAAGACATAGGAGGCGGTTCTATTACTGCCTTGCCAGTGGTTGAAACCGAAGCCGAAAACTTGTCGGCTTATATCCCAACCAACCTAATTTCTATCACCGACGGTCAAATTTATTTATCACCTCGCTTGGTTAGAAAAAACCAATTCCCCGCCGTAGACCTTGGTCTGTCGGTATCGCGTGTCGGTGGTAAAGCCCAAAACAAAGCCATTCGTGCGATTTCAGGTAACTTGCGGGTTACTCTTTCGCAATTTGAGGAGCTGGAAGACTTTGCCCGCTTTGGTACCCGCTTAGACGACAATACTAAGTCACGCTTAGCCCGTGGTAACGCCGTGCGTACGGCTTTACGCCAAGCAGAGCGTGACCCCATGCCCTTATTAGAGCAGATGACTGTTTTAATGGCAGCAATGGAAGGCTTGTTCGATAAGTTCGATGACAGCGAAAGCATGCAGGCAATGCAGAAAATTCGGCTAGCTGCGCACCGACACTTAGATGAGATAGAACAAAGCATACAAGCTAATAAGGCACTCACCGATGAGCAAAAAGCCTTATTAATTCAGGTCGCTACTGACGCTCTGCTGTAACCTTTAAAAGTACACAACCTATGGCACAAACTCTTGAGTATCTAACTAGGCAAAGCGACACCCTAACCAGCATTAGGGGCATAGTGCATACCATGAAAACCTTGGCGGCTATTAACGCTAACCCTTACGAGCAAGCTGCCCAAGCCATAGACGAGTACCATCAAACCGTAAAACAAGGCTTGGCCGCTTTTGTGCGAGCTCAAGGTGGACTCAGGCCACAGACCAGCCAAGCACAAACGCAGTTGCTGGTGGTGTTTGGTTCTGACCATGGCTTGTGCGGCAATTACAACGAACAACTGGCAAAGCGCGTTAAAATCTACACAGAACTTAAGCCTAAGCTTAAAATGCGTATTGTTTGTGTCGGGGCGAGAATGGCCAGTGCCTTACAAAGCGAAGGCTTTGCCATAGAAAACTACTTACTGCCACCGGCCAATGCCGACGGTGTCAGCCGCTTAGCCAGTGATTTAGTCAAATGTATTGAGCGTTATAGTGAAGGGCAAGACTTAGCCGATATCAGTGTGCAACTGGCCTTCACTGAACCGGCAGAGCACGCAACTAACCAGTGCATCATTAGCGCGTTATTGCCTTTACAGCCAGAGCTGCTTACCCCTGTACAACACTGGCCATCGAGAGCGCTGCCTACCTTTAATATGGAAGCCAATAAACTACTGGCTGCTCTGCTGCGCAATCACTTATTTGCCAGCCTTTACTACGCCTCGGCCATGGCCATGGTCACCGAAAACGCCGCCCGCTTGTCTTTAATGCAACAAGCCGAGCAAGCCGTTGATGAGCGTTTGCTTGAAGTAAAGCAAGATATCTCCCAAGTACGCCAAGATGAAATTACCCATGAGCTTATGGATATAGTTATTGGGCATTTTATTAAAAAGTAGACCTGTTTTATTGATTCTTCTCAGTCATCTCCCTCTTTTTCGTGCGTCCATCATGTGTCAATAAAGTTGACAGGTTTTTTAATGACAATGCCATGAAGATACAGCCCAGTGCGTAGCTGTGCTTTAATAGACTAAAGTTTTTAGTTAATAAAAGGTGTGTATGTCAGCTATTCAATGGACTCCAGAATTACTTGCCGCAGCTTCTGCAATTACTGCTTTACTGGTTGGCTCGCTTACTACGGCGTTATTTAAAAATCGTAAGCAAGTGCAGTTAGAAACTCAGTTAGAGTTGGTCACTAATTCTAATGAAGAGTTATTTAAAGCGAAAACAGAGCTGGAAGAAAGTACCTACCAATATCAGTTAGCCAATAGCAAATTAACCCAAAAAATTGAGTACTTAAGCACCAGCAGTAAGCTTGCTGAAGAGCGTTTACGTGCTGAAAATATGGAGTATAAGCAAAAGTTAAATGAGCTAAATGAGCGCTTAGAGCAGAGTCGTGAGCGTTACAGTCAGGCAGAAATCGCCTTAAAAGCCAGTGTTACAAACGCTGCTTCTTTAGAGCAACGTCAGCAAGAACTGCGTGAAAGTGTGCAGCAATTACAAGAAAAATTAGAAACCGAGCGTACGGAAGCCAAACTGGTAAGTGCAGAATTAACTGAACTGAAAACAACTCTTGAACAAAAAGAACAACATTATAAAGAGCAAATGACTCAGCTGAGTGAAACTAAGCAAAGCCTTGGCAAAGAGTTTGAGAATCTGGCTAATAAGATATTTGAAGAAA
>CALJVD010000062.1 GCA_937974825.1 uncultured Oceanospirillaceae bacterium
TCTAAGCTATTCACTGGCCAGCCTATCGACCTTAACGATCAGAGCTTTCATCGCTTTCTTAATAAGAATGATTTGCCCGTCATTGTCGATTTTTGGGCAAGTTGGTGTGGTCCTTGTCAAATGATGGCACCCGTATTTACTAAACTGGCTGAACAAATGCAGCCACAATTACGTTTTGCTAAAGTGAATACCGAACATGCACAACAAATAAGCGCCCAACTGAACATCCGCAGCATCCCAACACTTATTGTGTATCATCAAGGAAAAGAAATTGATCGTTTAGCAGGTGCCTTACCCGAGCCACAATTACGGCAGTGGATTGAACAGGCATTAAGCAAAATATAACGGCGATAACACTTTTGAGTTTACAGTTTTTTAAAGCTGTAAGCCCCACTGGTTATCTGTTGCAGTATGTCTTGGCATGTTTCCACATACTCTAAAGGGGAAGCAATAGTGAAGGTACAGCCTGACTCATTAAAGTCTTCATTTTCTATTACAACATCCATATCTATTAGCAACGCTTGCAACTGACCTACTTCACTATAAGGGCAATGCCCTACCATTCTTTGGCGTGGAACAAAGCGCTCTTTAGGCGCCGCTTTTAAGCATTGAATAACACCATTGCCGTAAGCTCTGGCTAAGCCACCGGTGCCGAGCTGAATTCCGCCGTACCAACGCGTACAGACAGCCAGCACTTTATCAAACTCGTGGTTTTCAATGGCCGCTAACATTGGTCGCCCTGCAGTACCACTGGGCTCGCCATCATCGCTGAAGCGATATTCATCGCCAACCTTCCAAGCCCAGCAGTTATGACTGGCATTATGCGTTGATAAAGCCGCTATTTTATCGGCTGCCTCAGCGCTACTGGCTAAGGGTACAACTTGAGTCAAAAACCGACTTTTTTTAATGGTTTCTTCAAATTGTACTGGTGCCCTAAGCAAATAGGTCAACACACACCTCGTAATATTCAGTTCTAGTGAGCAGTATTTGGATATTAGCCTACACTTTCGCCTTTTGCTTGTAGGTCAGCGTGATACGAAGAGCGCACTAATGGGCCACTAGCAACTCGAATAAAGCCCATTTCCTTCGCTATACGACCCAATTCTTTAAATTCTTCTGGTGTCGCAAAACGCTCAATTTTTAGGTGATCTTTACTGGGTTGTAAATACTGCCCTAAGGTAATGTGATCGACTAAGTGTTCACGCATATCTTTCATTACTTCGATGATTTCTTCGTTGCTCTCACCTAAACCTAACATTAAGCCAGATTTCGTGATTACATCGGGGTTAAGCTCTTTATAACGTTTTAACAGAGTCAACGACCACTCATAATCAGAACCTGGACGACACTGCTTATACAAGCGCGGTACAGTCTCAAGGTTATGGTTAAACACGTCAGGCTTAGTTTCAGACAGTATTTCTAACGCGACGTCCATACGACCACGGAAATCGGGTACTAATGTTTCAACCTGTAAATTAGGACTCAACTCTTTAGATAATCTAATACAGTCAGCAAAGTGCTGCGCACCGCCATCACGCAGGTCATCACGATCCACAGAGGTAATCACCGCATATTTGAGCCCCATATCAGCAATAGCTTTAGCCAACTGCATGGGCTCGTTTTCGTCCAGAGGGTTAGGTCGGCCATGTCCCACATCACAAAACGGGCATCGACGGGTACAAATATCCCCCATTATCATAAAAGTTGCTGTGCCATTGCCCCAGCACTCACTAATATTTGGGCAACTGGCTTCTTCGCAAACTGAGTGAAGGTTATGATCTTTTAACTTCTGACGTACTTCATTGATCTTTGGTGAAGCGGGAACTCTGACTCGAATCCAGTCGGGTTTACGCGGCATTTCTTCGGTAGGAATTACTTTAATAGGGATGCGAGCTAATTTTTCTGCTCCGCGTAATTTCTCACCTTGAACTACTTTCTTAACGTCACTCATGAGTCTCTCTGGGCTGATTCAATTCTGCTGTTAAATAGGTTTTAAGTCGATTTAAGACTTGATTAAATTCTACCGGCTGCTGTGTTTCATTAACCATTTGGGTCATTTGCATACCCGCATAACCACATGGGTTTATTCGGCTAAAGGGTTCTAAGTCCATATCAACATTGAGCGCTAAACCATGAAAGGTACACCCTTTTTTAATGCGTAGACCTAGTGAAGCGATTTTCTTATCGCCCACATAGACCCCAGGGGCATCCGTACGGGCTTCTGCGCTAATATCCCACTCTTTAAGAGTACTCACTATGGCTCGTTCGATACATTCTACTAAGGACCTACTCCCTAAGCCTAATCGTCTTATATTCAACAATAGATAGACCACTAGCTGACCTGGACCATGATAGGTTACTTGCCCACCACGATCGGTTTGTATAACGGGGATATTGCCGGGGAATAATATATGTTCTGCTTTGCCTGCCTGTCCTTGAGTAAAGACTGGCTGATGTTGAAGAAACCAAAGCTCGTCTTTGGTTTCTTCTGTGCGCTTCTCGGTAAAGGACAGCATTTCCTGGTAAATAATAGGATATGGCTCTACCGCAAAAGTACGCAGGTTCATCATGATGGTTAAATCACCATGCGTATGTATTCATGTGCCATTAAGTCTTTATGCAGACTCTCTAGCTGCTCCTTACCTGTTGCGGTGATATAGAGTGTCACAGAGCGAAACTTTCCTTTACTACTGTCTTTCAACTGCAGATTGTTTTCGCTGCACTCCGGTGCATGCTGTCGAACAATTTGTAACACCACTTCGATATAATCGTGTGCACAAATCCCTAACACTTTAATAGGATAGTTCTTACAAGGAAATTCAATTTTTGGTGGTTCTTGCTGACTCATTTAGACAGCCTCATTCATGTAATTCTGCTAATTTTTCATTACCTCTTTATTCAGCTGTATTAGGCAAACAGCTGAATAAAGAACAATTTAATTTTATCGATAAGACGACTAAAGAAGCCTGCTTCTTCTATATCGCTTTGAGCCAATAAAGGTTGCTCAGTTAAAAGCTCACCATCACGCGTGATGGTTAACGTACCTAAAGCTTGTCCTTTTTTGATAGGTGCTTTAAGCGTGTCATCAGTGCGCATGCTTACTTTTAACTCATTTTTACTGCCACGTGGCAAGGTTAGATACAGGTCTTTTGCTAAACCTAAATCAACCGACTCTTCTTCACCCATCCATACTCTAGCCGTTTTCAGTACTTCACTAGCTTGGTAAACTTGACGTGATTCAAAGTAGCGGAAGCCGTAAGCTAACAGCTTTTGAGTTTCTCGCGCGCGCGACTCATCACTACGAGCCCCCATCACAACGGCAATAAAACGAGTTTCATCTCGTTTGGCTGAAGCCACTAAACCATAACCAGCCTCATCCGTGTGTCCGGTTTTCAGACCATCAACCGATGGATCACGCCATAGCAATCGGTTACGGTTAGGTTGACGGATGCCGTTATATTCATAGTATTTCTCGGCATACAACGGGTAATAAGTTGGGTGGTCATTAATAATATGATGGGCCAGATTTGCCATGTCACGCGCCGTTGAATAATGATTGTCAGCAGGCCAGCCGGTTGAGTTCATAAAGTTAGAATCATTCATACCAAAGCGCTGAGCAAAACCGTTCATCAATACGGCAAACTCTTCTTCCGCACCTGAGAAGTATTCAGCAACAGCCACTGAAGCATCGTTACCTGACTGCACAATAATACCGCGCAATAGGTCAATCAAGGGAACTTCAGTGCCTTCGCGCACAAACATTTTAGAGCCACCCATACGCCATGCTTTAACACTAATAGGCACTAAGGTTGTTTCTTCAACGTGTCCTAACTCAAGCTCATGAATAGCAATATAACTGGTCAACATCTTAGTGAGACTAGCAGGTGGCAATCGCTTATCAGCGTTATGTTCAACTAACACCTGTCCGTTAGTCGCATCGACTAAGATATAAGCACTGGCATCTAAGTCAGGCGCTTTTGGAATGATAATGGAAGCCTGGGCACTAAATGAAAATAATAAAACTGAAAGTACAGAAAGAAAACGCATAACGTATATTGGTTTATCTAGTTAGAGAAAAGAAATGGCATTTAAATGCCAGCACACTATTACCGCTGCCTGATACAAACGAGCACTGCTTAAGAGCAGCACCCGTTCAAATAAGTTCCGACTAATTCTCGTCTACTGCTTGACGAAGAATAGAAACATCACGCGATGGGTGTAAGCTGATATAAGGTTCATTGTCAGCCAGATCACCTTGATAGCTGTGACGTAAACGGAAGTTACTATCTGTCTGACGTAAACATAAGGTTAAACGAACCGTCAACCAGCGATAATCAGACTTGTTTTCAGTATGCACTACGACTGAAGCATCGTTCTCAACAATGGCTTTACAAATAGGTTGAAGCGTTGTTGCAATGCCACGATCTCGCTGACGAATTTTCTCGGCTGAAAGAGGGTAAGTAGCAATTGCCTCAGAAGTTTCTTCTGCTTCTTCCCAAAGTGCTGTTACTTCATTAGCTTCTAAAGACACGGCGGCAACCACTGGAGCGGTAACTGCAGGAGCTGAAACAACAGGGGCAGGCACTGGCGCTTTCGCTACTGGCTTAGCTACAGGTTTTGGTTGCGCTTTTGGTTTTTCTTGAGTTGCGGCTTTTTTGGCTTCTTCTTTCTTAGCTGCTTCAGCCGCCTGTGCCGCTGCTATACGACGTAAACGTTCTTCTTCTTGACGACGCGCACGCTCTTCTTCGGCTTTTTTCTTGGCCAACTCTGCCTGACGTTTTTCTTCAGCAATACGTTTTTGACGCTCCGCTTCAGCGCGTTCTTTTTCTCGCGCGGCCGCTTCTGCTAGTTGTTTTTGACGTGCTAACTCTTGTGCTGAAGCAGCTTGAGCTGCCGCTGCACCCGGCTTATACAGTCTATCTAACTTTGCTTGTGTTTGTTCAAGACCAGGCGTCAAATACGCCACCGGCCATACTTTATTTAAGTAATCTGCCGCCTGCGAATAGTTTTTTGCATCGATTGCTTTGTTGGCTAATTCAACATAGGCTTCACCCCACTCATACACGAGCGGTACGACTTTAAAGTCATGTGGGTTTTGTAAACGGTATGCGTCAATTTTTTCTAGCGCATTGTTCCCTGCAGGAGTCGATAACCTTTGGGCTTCGATATCCGCTTTAATACCAGCGAGTAATTTGTTGGTATCTTGTTTTGCAACAGCCATAGTTGGCACGCAAACCGCGGCAAACACCACAGGGATTATTAAACGTAATTTCTTCATGAAGTATTGTCTTGTTATCATTTTGCTAGTTTCACTGTTAGTAAAATACAATGTACTGCACGTCCCATATAAATTAGATCCATCTTAACAGGAGAAGGCAATGATAACACGCATTGGCGTTATATTTTTCACCATCCCATGCATAATTCTTTTGACACTATATGGCATGGAGCTTTCTGCTGCTACCGACTGTCAACAATTAAATTTATATTATGACGCATTCAACCAAACTTGCGTTGAAAGCCAACCAGAGTTCTCTAGTTTTTATATGCGCAATACTTATTTAGTAAACATCCTTTTGCTTGTTTCAACCATCGGTGCTTTCGCACTTATTGTGGGCATGGTGCAGGACAAAAAAGCCAGGCAACAAAAATAACCCCACTTAATGATATCGTTTAACCTCGCCTGCTAACTTAGTAAATGCATCTTTCAACACAGACGAGCATTCAGGCGAGGTTAACACATTCATCACCTGTACTCTCATATTAGGCAAGGTTAGCAAATCTGCCAACAATGCATTAAACGCAGGGGCGCCTTGTTCGTTCTTAGCCAAACACTCTAAGTACGTTAATAGCAGGTCTCCGCTAAGATCTCGCCAACAGCGACTGCCTATTGCTGCCAATAATTCTACAGATTTATTCAAAGGATGCTGCAGTATCACCAGCATTAACAACTGTCTTTGCTGTCTATTTTCACTATTCGAAAGCGCACGCACATAAGCTGCCAGCTCTGGAGCTGTCGGCTCATTAGCAACGGTTAACGCTAAGGCATCGTTTATTGCCGTGGTTAACTCTTGATTAGGCTGAGTGTTTTCTAAAAAGTTTAACAAGGCATTTCTTACAACACTTGGAATCTGTGTCATCGCATTCACTAACAGCTCATTATTGCCGTCTTGGTCTAAGCGCGACACTATTTCTGCCAAGCCTTGCAAACCAACATTCTGCCAGGCATCCCAACCAATTTTACCGGTCAAATACTCTCTGGCTTGATCGTAATAGGCTGTTGTCGGCTGCTCTAAAACCTGTACTGCTAGTGCATGAAAGTACGCCATTCTTCCGGCGTCTGGTTTATAATTGAAAGGTGCTTCGCCATGCTCTTGATCTGGCATATTAACGACTTGCTGCCAATAACGAAGAAACGCATTACGTGGATCTAACTCTAGTAAGTTACGCTCGTCTAACGGTAGTTTCACAAACCAAATATGATGCTTGCCAGGTTGTTGCTTATGCCAAGTAACAATACCTAACCAAGCATGTTTTAAATAAGGCGTTGGGTAAGCCTGTTTCTGCTGTTCTATTTCAAAGAATAAATCGGTAGGTATTTCCTCAATACGACGCCCCATATCAAACACTTTCATTTGGGTGTTATTGCTTGCGCACCACTCACTAATAGTCACTAATCTCTCCAGAATGGTATAAAATGTAAAGCTTACCATTTTTAACCCTCTACAGGTCAAAGGATACTTACTATGCCAGTTATTTTTGCAGCACTCGCCGGTTTTGCTATTGGAGCAGGGGTGGTTGGATGGTGGCTACACTCAAAATGGCAAGCACAAGTAAAAGAAGCCAATGAGTCCTTACAGGAAATTGCCAATCAGCATAAAGATCAGAGCAAGCAAAACCGTGAGCTAAAACAACAAGTTGCAGATCTACAATACCAACTGACTCGTGCACTTAACGACCTGCAATCCTATCAAAACAAAGACTAAGCAATACTTAGCGCTGTTATTGTCTACTGTATAGAGGGCATTTCTAACCATTCCATTCTTAATCTCTGTTTTGCCGTAGACATTACTAAGATAGGTCAATATGCTAATCGACTTTATTACAAGAAAAACAACTGATTTTTTATGACGACTTCTACCGACACCTCCCGCATCAGTATCAGTGCTCATTATACTGGCTACGTATGGTACAAAAATGGACTATCTGATCCTCGCTATGTCACCCCCCTTGGCAGGCTATCCAATGTACTATTCAGCCCTGTTAATGGCTTGTTAAAAGTGATGGCAGGCGCGCATATTGATACTTTCTTGCTCCAGCGCCATTTAATGCTTGACCACCTACTCTGCCAACTTATTGAAAATGAAGGGGTGGAACAAGTTGTCGAACTCGCATCAGGCCTTTCTCCACGCGGATTTCGCTTAACGGAAAAGCACCCTCAGATTAGTTACTTAGAAACTGACTTGCCCGACATGGCCGCACGCAAAGCGCAACTGTTAAATAAGTTAAACCGCCCTACTCGTCATGGGGTTCGCTCTTGTAATATTTTAGAAGCGGATGGGCCAGACTCTATTGCCAGTGTACTTAACGAGCTCGATCCAACGAAAAAAGTAATTGTAATTACAGAAGGGCTAGTAAACTACTTTCCTCTACCGGTTATTCGTGAAGTATGGTCTCGCTTAGCTAAAAACCTAAAAAGATTTCCCGATGCCTACTATCTTACGGACTTATACCCTAACCTCACGGAACACCCCTCTTACCGCTATGTGAAAATGGCTCAAAAAATGGTGGGCGTATTAACACGTGGGGAGTGGCCGCTGCACTACAATAACGACCAAGAAATTAAAGATGGCTTTATAGAAGATGATTTTTACATAGCTGAGGTTTACAACCCATCTCAGTTTTTAGATGACTTAAAATTACCACCAAGTAACAAAGAATCTTTAGTACGCATTGTTAAAGCGAAAGCTTAATCATTAAACGCGCTCATTTGTAGACTGGTTAAGCGCTGTTTTTTCATTCGAGATAACAGCCTTCTTTCTACTTCATGGCTGTTTTCTCCAACGTAAACAGCCACTGCAGTTGTGGTAAGGGACAACTCACTCACAGGCTCCCACGATTGTTCTTGCAACCCTTGTTTTATTCTGTCGATTAACATGGCCGCATCTTGCTCAGCACAACCGGGTAGCACGAGCACAAACAAGTCTTCATTCAGACGAAAAATCTCATCCTCTACTCGTACTAGCTGCTGTGTTTTATCAACAAATTCAGATAAAAACTTATTTACGGTATCGGGGCCATGAATATCTATAAGTAACGAGTAGTCATCAATCATCAGTCCAATCAAGCTGACATTTTGCTGAACCGACTGGCTTCTTAATATTTCTTTATCCAGTATCTGATAGAAGTGACGATAATTATATGCACCAGAGTAGCTATCGGTTAATGCCAAACGCCTTAACGACCAACTTTTTATGCGCGTCAGATACGCAAAACACCAAGCTGCACCAAGCAATAAACCATAATTAGTGCCTATACGCAGCACTTGAGTAAAGCTCTGCTCTAGCAGCAATATCAGCACTACTGCTATTCCAATGGCTAAATTGATAAGCGTGGCCGGGTAAAAAGGAAGTGCAAAAAATATAAACAAAGGAAAGGCGTAAATAAAATGCAGCACCTGATACGAATAAATCGGCAACTGATACAGAATAATGCCCACCAGCAAGGCAGCCAAACCATAATTAATAGTGAAGTAATTAGTATGATCTCTGTTAATAAACACAAAGATAGAGCTAAACAACAGTGCCGGAATAACAATGGCGTTGGTTAACACTAAAGAATACAACCCTTGGCGATACTGATCGTACAACAAAAAGACCACAGCGACTGCTGACAGCATATAAATTGCAACCAACAACCTTGGTAATAAACTGTCTTGCCTATGATCAACTCGCATTTTTGTCTCCTTTCACCTTGCGTAAAAGGCTATTTACGTCATCTTCTGGCAATGCTTGCACTACATTCACGGTAAGTATTTGGTCAGCCTTTGTATTGCCTTTAAGGGCATTTCGCAACGTCTTCTCTTGCTCATCAATGGCTTCTTTATTCACCTGCGGAAACAATATGACAAAGTTATTGTTATCTAGCCGGTAACAACAGTCATACTCACGCAGCACCCTGCGCATTCCTCGCGATACCATACTGAGTTTCTTTTCTAACTCTTCTACTTTTAAGTTATTCCACTGCTCTGGTATAGCAATACTTATTAAAAACAGTTGGCTGCCTTGTCTGTTTGCACGCACTAACTCTTTATTAAGATCGGTATTGAGCTGATATTCGTTATAAACCTGTGTATTAGGATCAGTGTTAATAATTTTTTTAAGATAGGCACTGTTGCGCTCATTCAACAGAGCATACATAAAGGAAAAGGCTAAGCAGGTTCCGTAGGTAAACAATATTTGCCACCGAGTCTCTAAAGGAAATTGATTTAATACCATCACTCCCATTATTGCCGAATAAACAAGCAACGCCCCACAAGCAATTCGAAATGGTATTAAAAAGAACGTATAAATAGGAACAAAATAAACCCAGTGCACCACCTGCTCACTTTCTTGCATCCCAAACAACGTAAACGCAAGCAGCAAACTGACTAATCCCCACTCAGGGTAGCTCGATTCTTTTTCGGGCTTAAATACAAGTAAGTAAGTCGCGTATACCACTAATAAGAATGCAAATGCTGCGGCAATAATAGCGAAGTGATATTTTTCTTCGTATAAATCAAGAACCGCAATAATAAAAAGCCCGAACGCCGACAATAGGCTGTAAATAATCTTCACCTGATTGGTTATTAGGCTTTGGATCTGAGCTTTTTCCATTATTAGACTCTTTTAAGTAATTGCATCTGTCGCTAGAGTTATCATTATCAGCATAGTGTATACTAGTTCAATTTAAATATTTTTGATCGTTTAGGTGATTTCAATGGATGTTTTAAGCTACATGCAATCAGTTGGGCAAGCGGCACGTGAAGCATCACGCGCTATGGCTAAAGCCAACACTCAAAAAAAGAACCGCGCTTTAGTTGCCATTGCACAAACTATTGAAGAGAATCGCGATGCCATTAAAGCCGCCAATGCCAAAGACATGGCGCGCGGACAAGAAAACGGACTCGATGCTGCTTTATTAGATCGCCTAGAACTTAACGATGAGCGCATCGATACCATGATTGAAGGTCTTAAGCAGGTCGCTGCTTTAACCGACCCTGTCGGTGAGATCACCGGTCTAAAATATTTACCTAGTGGCATTCAAGTAGGCCAAATGCGCGTACCTTTAGGGGTTGTCGGTATCATTTATGAAAGCCGCCCGAACGTTACTATTGAAGCTGCAAGCCTATGCTTAAAGTCTGGTAATGCTGCTATTTTACGCGGTGGTTCTGAAGCCATTGAAGCAAACCGTGCACTCGCAGAATGCATTCGTGCTGGTCTAAAAACAGCCGGCTTACCCGATTCTGCGGTACAGGTCGTAGATACCACTGACCGTGCTGCAGTGGGTGCATTAATTACTATGCCTGAATTCGTTGACGTGATTGTTCCTCGTGGCGGCAAAGGCTTAATCGAGCGCATCAGCAATGAAGCTAAAGTACCGGTTATTAAACACTTAGATGGCGTATGTCACGTTTACCTAGATGAGTTTGCTGACAAAGCCAAAGCTATTAATATTTCCATCAACGCTAAAACACACCGCTACGGTACGTGTAACACCATGGAAACCTTATTAATCCATGAAAAAGTTGCCGCTGAATTTTTACCTGAGGTAGCGTCAGCGCTAACGGATTTAGGCGTAGAACTGCGCGGTTGTGAAGCCAGCCGTGCGATACAAGCTAACATCACAGCCGCCACTGAAGAAGACTGGTACGAAGAATACTTAGGCCCGATCTTAGCCATTAAAATCGTCAAAAATATGGATGAAGCCATTCGTCATATTAACCATTATGGCTCTCACCACACCGACAGCATTATTAGTGAGAACTACAGCTTATCTCGTCGCTTCTTAACCGAGGTAGACTCAAGCTCTGTTATGATTAACGCCTCGACTCGCTTTGCCGATGGCTTTGAATACGGCTTAGGTGCTGAAATTGGCATTTCTACCGACAAAATTCACGCTCGCGGACCGGTTGGTTTGGAAGGGTTAACCTCACAAAAATACGTAGTGTTGGGTAATGGCGAAGTCCGCAAATAATCCGCACTGGGCACTGCTAGGCGGCACCTTCGATCCCATTCACATTGGCCACTTAAGAATCGCCATACAGCTTCGTGAAATGGGTTTCGATAAAGTGCTGCTTATCCCTAATCGTATTCCACCACATCGTCCACAGCCTCAAGCAAACGGTGAGCACCGACTTGCCATGTTAAAGCTTAGCTGCGAAGACTTATCCGGTGTGGTCGCATGCGACATAGAGCTAGAACGCGAAGAGCTTAGTTACAGTGCCATTACTGTGAAAGCCTTAAGAGAAACCTACCCTGACATCCAGTTTACTTGGGTCATGGGAGAAGATGCCTGGCAAGGCTTTGAGCATTGGTACAAACCGTTAGAACTTTTAGATCAAGCAAATATCTTAGTTATTAGCCGCCCTGGGCATATGAATAGTAGCCACTGGCAAGAGCAACAACTTGAATTACGCCAAAGCAATCTCAGTCAATTATTAGATGAGAACCATGGTCGCATTTGCTTGCACCACTTGCCTGAACTTGATATATCAGCGTCCTACTTGCGCCGTGCCCTCAATCAAGGCGAAAATGTCACCTTTCTAACACCTGACAAGGTGTTGGCTTATATTAATGAACATCAACTCTACCAGAGAAAACATGCAGACCGAGCAAATTAAAGCCCTAGTTATCGACGCTTTAGAAGATCTTAAAGCACAAAACATTACCGCATTAGACGTACGTGGCCGTACTTCAGTGACCGACTGGATGATTATTGCCAACGGTACTTCCGCTCGCCATGTAGCGGCTGTCGCTGCTAATGTGGAAGAAAAAGCAAAGCATTCAGGCTTACAACCTTTAGGGGTTGAAGGTCGCAGCAACACCGACTGGGTACTGATTGACCTAGTCGATATAGTCGTTCACGTCATGACTGAACAAGCCCGTGAGTTCTACGACCTAGAGCGTTTATGGGGCGAACCAACCAGCACTGCATCCGAAAAAAAATAGTATGAAACTACGACTTCTAGCCGTTGGTCATAAAATGCCCGCATGGGTAGAGCAAGGCGTGGCAGAATACAGCAAACGCTTACCTGCCGACTGCGGCTTAGAAATAGTCGAGATTGCCCCTGGACACAGAGCTAAAAACACTCCGAAAGAAAAAGCCATGAAGCAAGAGGCTGACGCGCTAATTAAAGCCATCCGTCCACAAGACCACGTGGTTGCATTAGACGTTAAAGGCAAGCCTTGGAGTACCGAAAAACTCGCTGAACACCTTGGCGATTGGCGTATGCAGGGTGGTGATGTTGCTTTAATAATAGGCGGACCAGATGGTCTCGCTCCTGAAGTACTATCGCTGGCGAAGCAGCGTTGGTCGTTATCAGCTCTCACCCTTCCTCACCCGTTAGTACGCGTTCTGTTGGCTGAACAACTGTATCGTGCTTGGACCATCTTGCAGGGGCACCCATACCATAAGTAATCGCTATGCTTGAATCTTTTCGCGACCTAAAAAGAGAACATCAAATATTTCGTTCGCGAGCGGTTTTATTTGGCATCCTAGCCTTTCTAATGTTCTGCGCGTTAATTTGGCGCATGGCTTACCTGCAAATTAGTTTGCATGAAAAGTACTTCGATCTATCAGAAAACAACCGCCTACAACTTAGACCCATCGCTCCAAATCGCGGTTTAATATACGACCGTAACGGTGTCCTTCTGGCTGAAAACATTCCGTCTTATAGCCTAACTATTACGCCAGAACGTGTCATTGATTTAGATAAAACCTTAGAGTTTTTAGATGAGCTTATTGGTTTTTCTGAGCATCACTTAGAGCAAATCGAACAACGATTTAAAAGTCGACGTCGTCCATTTGAAGCTATCACTCTACGCCACCAGCTTAATGAAGAAGAAATTTCTAAGGTTATGGTTAACCGTAACTTTTTACCCGGTGTCGATATTGAAGCACAGCTTATTCGTCACTATCCGCTCGGTAGCCACTTCGCTCATGTTTTAGGCTACGTTGGACGTATTAACCAGCAAGACCAAGCGCAGCTTGAAACCGACCTTGAAAAGAAACGCCAATACAGTGCCACTCGTTTTATTGGTAAAACAGGTGTTGAAAACCAATATGAAGATATTTTGCACGGAGAAGTTGGCTTCGAAAAAGTGGAAACGAACGCCCGTGGCCGTGTGATACGTGTCGTTGAACGGCAAAATCCGGTACCCGGCCAAGACATCACCCTACACCTTGATAGCCGCCTACAATCACTGGCCCATGATGAAATGGAAGGCTTACGTGGCGCATTAGTGGCCATTGAAGTGGCCACCGGTGGTATTTTAAGTATTTACAGTAACCCAAGCTTTGATCCCAATCTCTTTGTTACAGGTATTTCTAATCGAGATTACGACGCCTTACGCGACAACCTCGACCTACCGTTATTTGATCGCTCAACTCGTGGACAATACCCACCCGCCTCTACCCTCAAGCCCTTTATTGGTTTAGCAGTATTAGACAATCAAAATACGTCTTGGTCGGAGCGTATTGACGACAAAGGCAGCTACCAACTTCCTAATGATGAACGCATATATCGTGACTGGAAACGTCAAGGTCATGGGTTAGTTAACCTTGAGCGCGCCATTATTGAATCCTGTGATGTGTATTTTTATGAAATGGCGGTGCGTGCAGGTGTCGATAGTATCAGTCCATTTTTAGCCCAGTTTGGCTTTGGTCGTAACATGGCCAGCGATATTCGAAATGCTCTTCCTGGGATTTTACCAAGCCGTGACTGGAAGCGAGATAACCGTCGTAGTTTTTGGTTTGCTGGTGACACCGTTAACTTAGGTATTGGGCAGGGCTATATGTTGGTCACCCCATTGCAACTGGCCACCGCTACTGCTGTATTGGCAAATGATGGGCGTTGGAATGCGCCACATTTATTAATGCCTACAGAAGAAAACGCTCATTTAATTGCGCCCAGTGATATTCCTGATATCCAACTTAAAAACCCGAAAGACTGGGATAACATGCACATTGCTATGGAAAAGGTAGTTACTAGTGTTCATGGTACAGCGCGTTCACTTAATCGCTACAAGAAGTATCCCATTGCCGGTAAGACAGGGACGGCCCAAGTAGTCGGCATTGCCCAAGACGCCAAATACGATTCCGAAGCGTTAAAAGAACGCCAGCGAGATCACGCTTTATTCATTGCCTATGCGCCCGTCAAAGAACCTGAAATAGCGGTGGCCGTCATTATTGAAAATGGTGAATCGGCTGCTCGTAACGCAGCACCCATTGCACAAAAAGTGATCGAAGCATATCTGCAAGGACGTGAAAACTAATGGCTCAAGATTTTAGTCGCACCTTAGAACAAGGAGGCCAAAGTGGCTTCTACCGAAGTAGACAATGGTTTGCTCGAGTTCACCTCGACTTACCTTTACTGCTATTGCTACTTGTTTTATCTGTCAGCGGTTTATTTATTTTATACAGCAGCAGCGGTGGCGATTTAGAATTAGTAAGAAAACAAGCTGGTCACTTTTCGATTGGTTTAATCGTTCTATTAATTACTGCCCAATTACCACCGCGCTTTTATTCAAGTATTGCCCCTTGGTTTTACTTTGTTTGTGTGCTGGGTTTATTAGGTGTTCTGCTCTTTGGTGTTGGAGCTAAAGGCGCTCAGCGTTGGCTTGACCTACCCGGTCTTCCACGTTTTCAGCCTTCTGAGCTTATGAAAATGGCATTACCTCTAGCGGTCGCTTGGTATATGTCGAAACGCTCTATCCCTCCTACGCTTAGTGATTTATTTAAAGCCTTTATTTTTATTTTGATCCCGACTTTGTTTATCTTAAAACAACCTGATTTGGGGACTTCTATTCTTGTTATGACTTCAGGTCTAGCGGTGATGTTTTTTGCCGGTATGTCATGGCGCTTAATCATATCTTTATTGGGACTTGCTGCTGCAGCTGCACCAATGATGTGGTTCTTTGTTATGCGCGACTATCAAAAGACTCGGGTATTAACATTCTTAAGCCCTGAAAGCGACCCTCTAGGTTCGGGCTGGAATATTATTCAATCTAAAACCGCTATTGGTTCAGGGGGCTTACAAGGCAAAGGTTGGCTAATGGGCAGTCAATCGCAATTAGAGTTTTTACCTGAAGGGCATACAGATTTTATTATTGCTGTTCTGGCTGAAGAGTTTGGCTTTGTAGGTGTCTTGTTATTACTGAGTTTGTACTTTTTAATTATCTTACGCTGCTTATATTTAGCGACCCACTGTGAAACTTTGTTCGGTCGCTTAGTGTCTGCTAGTTTACTAGCCGCGTTCTTTATTTATATTTTTGTAAATATCGGCATGGTTAGCGGTATTTTACCGATTGTTGGCGTACCTCTACCGTTAATCAGTTATGGTGGTACGTCTGTCATTAGTTTACTTACGGCCTTTGGTATCTTAATGTCAATGTGCACCCACAAGAGGACCTAGGGGTTATTATGAGTATTCAATCAAAGTTATTAAAATCGTTTTCGAGTCTTTTTTTAGTAGGCGCCTGCTTAAGCGCTCAGGCCGACTACAGTAACCACGCAAGAACACAAGAATTCATTCAAGAAGCGGTTGAGGAGTACAACCTTGACGCTGAAAAAGTTAAACACTGGTTAGCCCAAGCCGAAAAAAAACAATCTGTATTAGACGCAATAGCTAAGCCTGCAGAACGCACCATTGAATGGGACAGATACCAAGATATCTTTCTAACAGAAAAGCGCATTGCCGATGGTAAAAAGTTTTTAGTTGAGTACAAAGATCTACTCGAACAAGCGGAAGAAAAGTACGGTGTAGAAAAAGAAATCATTGCCGCAATTATTGGTGTAGAGACCTTCTACGGTACTCGCCAAGGCAGCTATCGTGTGCTCGATTCTTTATCGACTCTAGCCTTTGATTACCCTACTCGTCCTTTATTTTGGCGTGAGCTGAAAGCATTCTTTGCCTTAGCTATAGAAGAAGACTTAGATCTTGCCAATATCAAAGGCTCGTACGCAGGTGCTATGGGTTATGGTCAATTTATTCCCACCAGCTACCTAATGTATGCCGTCGACGGTGACAATGACGGTAAGCGCGACCTGCTAAACAACCCGACCGATGCCATTTTCAGTGTTGCTAATTATTTCAAACGCCATGGTTGGAAGCACGGAGAACCTGTTACACAACCGGTGACCGTCAAAGGAAACAAATACAAAGACATTGTTAATGACAATTTAAAACCAAAGTGGACCGCAGGCGAACTCAAAAAAATGGGCGTTAAGCCTTCGATTAAAATCGACAAAGACCGCCCTGCCAACCTAATTGAACTGCAAGGCAAGCAAGGCACAGAGTACTGGTTAGGTGAAAATAACTTTTACGTTATTACTCGTTACAACCACAGTCGCCTGTACGCTATGGCCGTTTATCAATTAAGTGAAGCCCTACGTTGAGATACTTTGTTTATATCGCTGCGCTTAGTTTATTCCTAAGCGCTTGTTCTAGCACACCTTCACGCTACCAACATAAGCACGACTTTGTGCCTGAATCAGCTGAGCAAGTAAAACACTACAAAGAGCCTACCCCTAGAGAAGAACCACTAAGCACTATGGGGAACCCTGAAAGCTATGTTGTGTTTGGTAAGCGCTACAAAGTAAAAAAAAGCGCGATCGGCTATAAAGAACGTGGAGAGGCATCTTGGTATGGCATGAAGTTTCACGGCCATCAAACCTCTAACGGTGAAACCTACGATGTGTACCAATACACGGCGGCCCACAAGTCTCTACCATTGCCAAGCTACGTAAAAGTAACGCGCTTAGACACTAATACATCAGTAGTCGTACGGGTTAATGACCGCGGACCTTTCCATCCTGGTCGCATTATCGATCTATCTTATGCCGCTGCAATTAAACTGGGGATAGATAAGATTGGCGTGGCTCAGGTAGAAGTTGAGGTGTTACAACCTCCAAAAAATGAAAGTGAGCGCTGGTTACAAGTCGGCGCCTTTAAAAATAAAGACAGTGCCTTGGCTCTACAAGATAAAGTAAGAGAACAACTAGGCAATGCCGGTTGGCCCATTGTAATAACTAATAAAAATGATATTAACCGCGTGCGAGTGGGACCTATTCCAGAAGGAGAGCTACTGCAGCAAGTAATTCAACAGCTTGAGCCACTGAATTTAAATACGATTTCTTTGGCAGCGCATCAGCTTTAATGCGCAATAGGTTCTAGCCACTGTTGCGCTACACTTGGTAAGTAATCAGAAAACAAGCGTCCTGTTTTAGGGTCTTTCCCCTCAGGGAAAATATCCAGCAATGGTTTTAATACATAGGCGTATTGGTATAGATCGGTACGTGGTAGTTCCATTCCTGCTATTTTTCCAACCACACCACCAAACAACAAAATATCAATATCCAGTGTGCGCGAAGAAAACTTAACCGCACCTGCCTCACGCCCACACTCGTATTCCAGCTGTTTGATTGCAGCGGCTAGCGTCTGCAACTCGCCTTCATACTCTATTTCAACCACTAAGTTAATAAAGTTAGGGCCATCAAATCCTTGAGACTGAGAACGATACCAAGGTGATACCGCACGCACATCAAACATTTCATTGAGTTTATGAATGCCCAATTCAATATAGTGCTCAGGCTGAATATTTGACCCTAAGCCTAGGTAAACCGCTGTCATGCCTTACTACCGCGCTCAATATGCAAACCAACCGCTTTTGCTTGGGGTACAACGGCAGGCTTTTCAACTTCAATGCTTAGCCAAGGCATAGCAAACTCTTGGCGTAACTGATCGGCTAAACGCTCGACCAATGTTTCTAACAGTTCAAATTGATTACCTTGTACAAAGCACTCAACAAATTCTGTCACTGCCTGATAGTTTAAAGCGTAAGTTAAATCGTCGGTGGCGGCTGCTTTGCTAATATCCCAAGCCATTTCCAAGTCGAAAATCAACGGTTGGCGTACTTGTTTTTCCCATTCAAACACACCAATCACCGCATCAATTTTTAAGCCACGTATAAATACCTTATCCATGTGGCACCTCAACTGGGCTTAACTCTGCCATTGGCCAACGTGGTGTTACAGACACTTCCAAAGACTCATTCTGACCAGCCTGCAAACGTTGTAAGCCGGCATAGGCAATCATGGCACCATTGTCAGTGCAAAACTCAGATCGTGGGTAATAAGCACGCCCACCGAGCTTTTCAACGGTTGCTTTTAACTGACTGCGCAAGCGCTGGTTGGCACCAACACCACCAGCAATCACTATACGATTAATATCTGTTTGTTTGAGTGCACGTTTACACTTTAATACTAAGGTATCGACCACCGCTGCTTGGAAACAGGCCGCGATATCGGCTTTGTCTTGCTCAGCAAGCACACCATCTACTGCTAGCTCTAAAATAGTAGTACGCACTTTGGTTTTTAGACCACTAAAGCTGAAATCCAAACCGGGGCGGTCAGTCATAGGGCGAGGGAAAACAAATCGATTCTCATCCCCCTGCTCCGCAAGTTTGCTGAGCGCCGGACCGCCCGGATAAGGTAACCCCATCATTTTAGCTGCTTTATCAAAGGCTTCACCGGCGGCATCGTCTAATGACTCACCTAACACTTGGTATTGTCCGACCCCGTCAACTTTAACCAACTGGGTATGACCACCCGATACTAATAACGCTACAAATGGGAAATCGGGTTTATCTTCTTCTAACATAGGTGCCAGCAAGTGGCCTTCCATGTGATGCACGCCCACCGCTGGAACATCAAGAGCCCAAGCTAAGCTACGCCCCATACATGCACCCACAAGCAAAGCACCCACTAAACCAGGTCCAGAGGTATAAGCAACACCATCTAAATCACTAAGGTTTAAGTTAGCGTCTTTGAGCACTTCCTTAATTAAGGGCAACGATTTACGAATATGGTCACGAGATGCAAGCTCAGGCACCACACCACCGTACTCGGCATGCACGGCGATTTGCGTATAAATTCGATGCGCTAACAAGCCTTGTTCGCTGTCGTATAAAGCGATACCTGTTTCATCACATGACGTCTCAATGCCTAAAACTTTCATGGTCACCCCTATTAGTAAAGGCGGTATGATAAAGGGCTCAGGCCTAGAGCGTCTAGTTTTACCCAGTTTTACTTTGTTTTATGGTATAATAGCGACAAACAAAAGTGAGATGCTCTGCTGCCGGTATTATTAAAGGCGCAGCAACTGACTTCTATTTATGAAATAACAACCACTAGACACCCCACCAAAAAGCATTTAGAATGCCCGCCCTCTAAGTGGGGTCTGTGGTTCCCCGTAACATACTAACTAATATGTAGGTGATTGGATGCCAGCTGTAAAAGTTAAAGAAAACGAACCTTTTGACGTAGCACTACGTCGTTTCAAGCGTTCTTGCGAAAAAGCCGGTGTACTGGCTGAAGTACGTCGTCGTGAACATTACGAAAAACCAACTTGGGTTCGTAAGCGTAAAGCGGCAGCTGCTGTTAAGCGTCACTTGAAAAAAGTACAACGCGAACAGCGTAAAATGGTTCGTCTTTACTAAGACACTGTTTTATTATGAGCACACTCGTAAAGTCCGTAAAAGATGCAGTTAAAGATGCTATGCGTGCTAAAGATAAAGCGCGCTTAACTACCTTACGCACTATAACTGCCGAATTTAAACGTATTGAAGTAGACGAGCGCATTGAATTAGACGATGCACGTGCTTTGGCTGTTCTAGATAAAATGACTAAACAGCGTCGTGATTCCATTGCTCAATATGAGAGCGCAGGTCGCGATGACTTAGTTGGCGTAGAACAGCAAGAAATTGACGTTATTAGCGAGTTCTTACCCGAAGCGCTTAGTACTGAAGAACTAAGTCAACTAGTGGCCGATGCCATCGCACAATCCGGCGCCACCTCCATGCAACAAATGGGGTCAGTTATGGGTATCCTTAAACCACAGGTGCATGGTCGTGCCGATATGACTGAAGTAAGCCGCTTGGTAAAAGCTCAACTCGGCTAATAATAAACGTCTTCTCAAAAAAGCACTGTTCTTCATAGAAGACAGTGCTTTTTTTATGCGCAACTGTTTTAATCTATTATTCTGTTTCACCACTTAAGAATCGAAACTTTCACATGGCTGGTTTAATTCCACAAACCTTTATTGATGAATTACTTGCTCGCGTTGACATTGTTGATGTGATTGATAGCCGTGTAAAACTCAAAAAGACGGGCAAAAACTACTCAGCCTGTTGCCCTTTTCATAACGAAAAGACTCCTTCTTTTTCTGTCAGCCCTGACAAACAGTTCTACCATTGCTTTGGCTGTGGCGTCTCGGGCTCTGCTATTAAGTTTCTAATGGAATATGAAGGATTACCCTTTCCTGATGCGGTTGAAAAATTAGCGCAAACCACAGGGATGGAGGTTCCTAGAGAACAGGCTAGCCAGCAAGAAATTCAAAAACAGCAACAGCAACAACCTCTGTTCGAGTTGATGGAACAAGCCACTACTTTTTTCGAGCAGATGCTGCGTAACCACCCCGATCGCAGCAAAGCGGTCGACTACCTAAAAGATCGCGGTTTATCGGGCAAAGCGGCACAGTTCTTTAGTATTGGTTACGCCCCAAGTGGTTGGGATAACCTGCAAAAAGCGTTAGCCCCTGACAGCGACAAAGCACTTGTCCGTCAGCTTATCAGCTGTGGCATGCTGATCGAAAAAGAAGACGGTCGCACCTATGACCGATTCCGTGATCGGGTGATGTTTCCGATTCGCGATATTCGCGGCCGCACTATCGCCTTTGGTGGACGAGTCTTAACGGATGAGAAACCTAAATACTTAAACTCTCCAGAAACGCCTATCTTCCATAAAGGCAATGAACTCTACGGCCTTTATGAAGCCCGCAAAGTAAGGCAAAAATTAACACGCTTTCTTATTGTTGAAGGCTATATGGACGTTGTTGCTCTTGCAGAATTTGGTATCCATTACGCAGTTGCAACCCTTGGTACAGCCACCAGCGAAAGTCATTTACGCCGTTTATTTAGAATAGTGCCAGAAATCATTTTCTGTTTTGATGGTGATGAGGCTGGACGCACCGCAGCTGCACGCGCCATGGAAACTGTTCTACCGTTATTAGAAGATGGGTTACAAGTACGCTTTTTATTCTTACCCGACGGTGAGGATCCCGACTCGTTAGTTCGTAAAGAGGGGAAACAAGGGTTAGAAAATCGAATTAACAACTCTATTCATTTACCAGAATTTCTCTTCAACCACTTAAAACAACAAGTGGATGTCGACAGCTTGCATGGTAAGGCACGTCTTGACCAACTTGCGGCGCCTTTAATTTACCGCTTACCGCATGGTATTTTGCGTACATTAATGGAGAAAAAACTGACCCAAGAATTGGGCACCGAAAGTGTTGCCCTAGAAAAGCTGGCCGAAGATCCGACCCCTGTATCCTATGCTGAGCCCGTAACACAAACACCACAACAAAGTCAGCAGCCTGCCAATAGTTACCTTGCACCTCTGATTGACCGTGCCATCTTTAGCATCGTTCAAAAACCGAGCTTGGCGAGCGAAGTTAATATTGACGGTTTAGAAGAAGAAGTTATTAATGCGCAAGAGCAGTTACTTCTAAAGATTATCAAAAAACTGCAAGAGTCTCCGCAAGAAGCCAGCATTGGATTACTGATTCAATGGACAGGCGCACCTGAAATTAACCATCTAAAACAACTGGCTGATGCCAATAGTTTAGGGATTACTCCTGCACTAAGTGAAGTAACTGAAGCCCTTAAGTTTATTGGCGCTCGTAAATTAGAAGCCGAACTAGACACCTTAAACCAACGCTTTATAGCGGGTGACTCACTCAGCAACGAAGAACAAGTACGTATGAGAGAGCTACGAAAAGAGCTCCATAACGTTCGTAAAAAGCGCCGGGTACAGTATTAAGCAATTCATTTCACGTACCCCCTTGAAGTTTAAGAATTTGCCCCTATATTTACCTTGCTACTAAAATTACTCATAAAGCCCCTCTATCAAACAGAACCTTTGCCATTACCTATGGTCTAATGTAGCGTTCACTGTTATCATATTGGGCTTTCTGCGCCTTAAATATTCCGGTTATAGGGCTACTATGTCGAATACCCAACAATCACGTTTAAAAGAATTAATCGCCAAAGGTAAAGAGCAAGGTTATTTAACTCATGCTCAGGTCAACGACCACTTACCTGACGATATTGCCAACCCTGATCAAGTGGAAGATATTATCCGCATGATTAACGATATTGGTATTCCAGTATCAGAGGTGGCACCTGAAGGCGATGAGCTATATATGGCGGATGCAGCAGACGATGCTGCCGCTGAAGAAGCTGCTGCTGCACTAGCGGCGGTAGAGTCAGACGTTGGCCGTACAACCGACCCTGTACGCATGTATATGCGTGAAATGGGTACTGTAGAACTTCTTACCCGTGAAGGCGAGATTGTTATTGCTAAGCGCATTGAAGAAGGCATTCGTGAAGTAATGTCTGCCTTAGCCTACTTCCCTGGTACGGTTGATACCATCTTACAAGTCTTTGATGACACCGAAGGAGATCCTAACAAAGTTAGCGATCTATTCTCAGGATTCATCGACCCTTCAGATGAAGACCCAGAACCAGGCCCACAGCCTGGCGATAAAGCCGCCGCCGCTCAAAAGAAAGAAGACGATGCCGAGCTGGACGACGATGCTGATGTAGAAGACGATGACGATGACGATGAAGCCGATGAACAAGAAGGCGGCATCGACATGGTAGAAGTGACTCGTCGCTTTGAAGAAATTCGTACAGCTAACGAAGCCATGCTTAAAGCGCTTGAAAAGCACGGTCGCGCGCACAAGAAAACTGAAGAAGCCACAGCAGCACTGGCTGAAGTATTTGCGCCTATTAAGTTAACACCTAAGCACTTTGATGCTTTGGTAAACTCTGTGCGTGATTCATTAGAGCAAATTCGTCTACAAGAACGTCAAATCGTTACTTTAATGACGCGCAAGTGTGGTATGGATCGCCGTGAAGTTATCATGGGTTTCCAAGGGAATGAAACGAACAACGAGTGGATTGAAGAGCTTATTGCTGCTGACAAACCTTACTCGAAAAAACTAGACACTTACAAACTAGAAATCTTCCGCGCACAAAGAAGAATTCAAGTCATTGAAGAACGTGTTGGCTTAAGCATTCCAGACGTTAAAGAAGTAAACCGTCGAGTTTCTATTGGTGAAGCACGTGCTCGTCGCGCCAAGAAAGAAATGGTTGAAGCAAACTTACGTCTCGTTATTTCTATTGCTAAAAAATACACTAACCGTGGTTTACAGTTCCTAGATTTAATTCAGGAAGGTAACATCGGCTTGATGAAAGCAGTAGATAAATTCGAATACCGTCGTGGTTATAAGTTTTCGACTTATGCTACTTGGTGGATTCGTCAGGCCATTACACGCTCTATTGCTGACCAAGCGCGTACTATTCGTATCCCGGTTCATATGATTGAAACCATAAACAAACTGAACCGTATTTCTCGCATCATGTTGCAAGAAATGGGACGCGAAGCAACTCCAGAAGAGTTGGCAGAGCGTATGGAAATGCCCGAAGATAAAGTTCGTAAAGTCTTAAAAATTGCTAAAGAGCCAATCTCTATGGAAACCCCTGTGGGTGATGATGAAGATTCGCACTTAGGTGACTTTATTGAAGACTCTGGTTCAGAGTCTCCGCTAGACGAAGCGACCGCTGAAGGTCTTTCTGAAGCCACGCGTGAAATTCTATCTGGCTTAACCGCTCGTGAAGCTAAAGTTCTTCGTATGCGTTTTGGTATTGATATGAACAATGACCATACGCTAGAAGAAGTAGGTAAACAGTTTGACGTTACTCGTGAGCGTATTCGTCAGATTGAAGCCAAAGCGTTACGCAAGTTACGTCACCCAAGCAGATCTGAGCACTTACGTTCGTTTATAGACGATTAGTAATCTCACTCTTTGCTTATCTAAGACCCGCATTATTGCGGGTTTTTTATTTTTGTATTTATTATTAATTCAAAGCACTAGAACT
>CALJVD010000063.1 GCA_937974825.1 uncultured Oceanospirillaceae bacterium
TTACGTGATGAAGGCGTATACGACGGTCGTATGCTGCGTTTATTGCGTCGCTTACGCTGTGCCGAAAACCCCACTGCGGCAGAGTGCGCTGAAAAATTAGAATAATTTTCATCATTTCAAATGATTGAAACCATGCTCAAGGATGAGCCAATAACATAACAATAATATTGAGGTAGTCTCCATGGAGCCAACATTACGCATGGGCAACCGCACAGTTTATGAATGGCTGGCCGCCTTACCAGCATTTCTTATTCTGGTATTTGTGGTTGTCTTAAACACCAGCAGTGCAATACATTCACAGTTATTGCATGTCGGTGAAGGTATCTGGACCGGATACTTTGAATTGCGTTTTGATCCAGCTGAACCAAGCTGTGATCGTAATTTAAATATAGAAACAGAATTACAGCGTCTTATGGCTGAAGCTGAAGACGCCGTTGAAGATGAGTGGGACTTATTAGCCCCAGAACCCGTTGATGAAAATATTCTGCGTCAGTCATTAGAGGCTTCACAGCAGCAATGTGAAGTACGCTATGACAAGTACGAAGATGCCAGTAGGCGCATTACCCCCGGTGTTAAAGCCTTCCGTGCGATTGAACTAGGCGTTGCCAGTTTTGGGGAGTTCGGGATTGTTGCTCAACGCGTTTTATTAGCCTTATTGGTATTAATCTGTGGCATCACGGCATTGAACCGTCGTCATCATATTGCACTGCGCCCAATGCAAACCGTAATGGACCATCGTGTCGCTGCCGGTGCTCAGGCAGTCGCTAATACTTTGTTGTTCTATTCATTGTATAGCTTCAAACAAGTTGCCTTCTCTTCAGGTTTAGAAGTAAGCACTCAGCACGCTATTTTACATAACCTCTGGGTTATAGGCTTTGCTGCATTACTATCGTTAAGCCTGTATCAGTTTATATTTGTACCGAAAGACGCTAGGCCGGGCGGTAATATTTTCAAAGCAGGCTTGTCTGTACCTTTGTATGCACAAATGTGCATGATCTCAGGCGGCTACTTTATTCTAACGGGGCACAGTGCTGGTATTGGGATTTACCTAAACCAAATGATGGAACTGTCACAGCTGTTCCTTAATGTTGGTTTGTATGTGTGGATTGGTATGCTTTTAAAGCGTACTGAAATGATCGAAAAAGTCTTTAACGTCTTCCGCCCATTTAAATTAACCCCAGAAGTACTGTCTGTCGTGGTAGTGGCGTTAGCGGCTATCCCAACCGCCTACACTGGCGCATCGGGAATTTTTGTTATTGCCGTGGGTGGTTTGATTTATAACGAACTGCGCCGCGCAGGAGCCCGTCGCCAGTTAGCGTTAGCGTCAACCGCAATGTCGGGTTCACTAGGGGTGGTGTTACGTCCTTGTTTGCTGGTGGTTATTGTGGCGGCGTTAAACAACGAAGTAACCACTGACCAGCTCTTTGGTTGGGGAGCAAAAGTATTCTTCTTAACCATGGCGTTGTTTACCGGTATGGCACTGCTAACCAGTCAAAGCAAACATACCTTTAATATCCCTGAAAACGTAATGTCAGAATTCCTAAAAGGATTAAAACCACTTATTCCTTACGTCATTATTATTACGTTAATTTTAGTGGCTTACGGGTTCTTGTTAGATGCCTATTTAGATGAGTTCTCAGCACCTTTTATTCTGCCTATTATGTTATTTGCAGTGCTTTTTTATGAGCGACTAACCCAAGAGAAGGGTATCTTAAAGCGTGAGAATCTTAATATAGATTACGTTGAAAAACGTCTTGAGAAGAGCTGGGACGATGTCCGCAAAGGCAATGACAGTCTAGAAAAAACTGTTCGTGAAGCGACTACTGAAACCACTGGCCACATTGGTGCTTTACTAATGCTGATGGGCTTATCGGTAAGTTTAGGCGGTGTGATTGAACGTGCTGAATTAATGAGCTACTTCCCACTGATGTTCGATTCCGTTTGGGTGGCCATGTTGGCATTAATGTTGGTGCTGGTGGTTATCGGCATGATTATGGATCCATACGGTGCCGTTATCTTGGTATCGGCCACTATTGCTGGTATCGCCTACAAAAATGGCATTAACCCAGTGCATTTTTGGATGGTTACCTTGGTTGCCTTCGAACTAGGCTATCTTAGTCCTCCGGTGGCGCTTAACCATCTGCTCACGCGGCAAGTGGTTGGTGAAGAAGAGTTTAGGTTGGCGGCTGAAGAAACCAAAGACCAAAACTTCTGGTATCGCTATGAGCGTATCCTACTGCCGTTGGTGACTATGGCGATTGCTTTAGTCTTGGTGGCATTCGTGCCGCTGATGATAGGTTATAGCTAATAAGCTAACCACTATAAAAGGGAGCCAAATTGGCTCCTTTTTTGTGAATATAAAACTCATCGTCCCATAGCAATCTAAGCATTAGATGAAAAATTCGCGTACTCTTGGAATAATTCGGCCTAGCCTTTTATACTGCTGGCAATTTAAGTTGTTGAAGATGGAGAAACAAAGCAAATGCGTCACGAAAAACTAATTATTTTAGGGTCTGGTCCTGCCGGTTATACCGCTGCGGTTTATGCTGCGCGTGCCAACCTAAACCCTGTGTTAATTACAGGTATGCAAATGGGTGGGCAGTTAACGACCACAACAGATGTTGATAACTGGCCAGGCGACGCAGAGGGTGTGCAAGGTCCTGAATTAATGGAACGCATGAAGGCGCACGCAGAACGCTTTGAAACTGAAATTATCTTTGACCATATTAATGCGGTAGACGTTACTAAACGTCCATTCGTTTTAAAAGGTGACAGCGGTGAATACAGCTGTGACGCACTAATCATTGCTACTGGGGCAAGTGCTAAGTATTTAGGCCTGGAAAGCGAAGAAGCCTATAAAGGTAGAGGCGTGTCGGCGTGCGCTACCTGTGATGGGTTCTTCTATCGTAAAAAACCTGTTGTGGTGATTGGTGGTGGTAATACTGCGGTTGAAGAAGCCTTGTACTTATCCAACATTGCTTCAGAAGTGACCGTTATTCACCGTCGTGATAGCTTCCGTAGTGAAAAAATCTTGTCTGACAAATTATTAGAAAAAGCCAAAAACGGTAACGTAAATATTCGTTGGTTTAACGTACTGGAAGAAGTTGTCGGTGACGAGGCAGGGGTAACGGGCATTAAAATACGCAACGTACAAACCGATGAAGTAGAAGAACTCAGTGCCGACGGTGTTTTTATTGCCATTGGCCACTCGCCTAATACTTCAATGTTTGACGGCCAGTTAGATATGGAAAATGGTTACCTTAAGGTGCAAGGTGGACTGCACGGTAATGCTACCCAAACCAGTGTCGAAGGTGTGTTTGCTGCCGGTGATGTTTGTGACTTCACTTATCGCCAAGCCATTACATCAGCCGGTACCGGTTGTATGGCTGCGCTAGACGCAGAACGCTACTTAGATAACTTATAAACCTTAAGCGGTACAGTGCGCTGTACCGCGCTCCATCGTTGTTAAAGGCCATTGAAACCAGTCTAACCAATACATCTGTGACAGATGATAATAAGGATAACCATGCCACAATTGCTTTCTAAACCGCTTACCTTAAAAGCATTTTTAGGATCAATGATTAAAAACGAAGTAGGCTCTTTTAGAACAAGACGCCTACGTGCTTAGTCAATGAAGTCTGCTGGCTGATATAATCCGCCGACTTTCTTTTATAGCAGAGGCCTGTGCATCAGTACGGCATCGTCACCGTAACTAGGGCATATAGGCTCCTTGATGGCACTAAAACCCATCTTTTCCCAGAAGATCTGTGAATTCTGCACCGACACTAATCGCATTTCTGTATGCTTAGTATCTTTAGCGCTCTTCAGCAATTGTTTAAATAACTCCGAGCCAACGCCTTTGCCCGCTGCAAGGGTAGATACCGCCAAATCATGCAAAAATAAAATAGAGCCTTCGCTTTTGCCGGGCAGTACGTCATAAAGTGCGGGAGGTTCTTCGCTGTTCCATGAGTGTGCTAACAAATAACCGAGCATTTGCTGGCCATCTTGATAGATAAAGCAATGTTCGGGGGACTGTAGCCATTTTGCTTTTAATACGTCTAAGCTCTCAGACTCAACATCGTAATAAGCTTCAGATTGTAAGTTAAGAATGTCTGACCAATGAGATTCAGAGATAGAAGAGATACGCATACAACACTTAATCAAACTAATGACGGTGTTATTTTAAAGTATTCTTACTTAGTTTGCTGGCAACAGACTGATCCATTGGTTAAACCAAGGGCTAATTACATTGAATTAACAATAATTATGAAAATAAATAATATAAAGTTGTACAAGTATGAGTAATGTCTATACTATCCTTAGCAGCTAGAGAAGAAGTACCTTATTTATATCCTACATTTCGTCGTATTA
>CALJVD010000064.1 GCA_937974825.1 uncultured Oceanospirillaceae bacterium
ACCGTTGATCTCACCGACCATCCTAATGCAGCCATTGGTAGCCCCGTAGAGCTATGGGGCGAGCAGTTAAGCGCGGACCGAATCGCATCCTTATGCGGCACAATTAGTTATGAGCTATTTTGCCAAATTACGCCCCGAGTTAAGAGAGTAGGGCAATCAACAGAAGGGCTGTAATGCGATGAACACCGAGTTAACCACCAATGAGCAGCTTGTATTACAAGCCTTGGCGACCCATGCATCAGGCTCAGGGGCTGCTTCTGGCCACCATATTCGTCAAGAGCTTCTTAAAGCCGGACTCGGTAAAAAAGAAATCGGTGAAATGATGGGCAGCTTAGTCGAGCGAGCAGTGCTTGAACGTTTAAAAGTGGTAGACGCCGATGGCCTGTTTTACATGGCGTATCGGCGGGTGCAGTAAAAAGATAATAGCCGTTACTTACTGCTAGCAATAATATTGGCGGGGTCGAAAAAGCCAACACCGCTTTCAGAACTGCCTGGCTGTGGGCTGTTAAGAATATGCGGTTTTATTTTCCCTATCACGTGCATTTCGCACGGCTTACAATCAAACTTCAAAGTGATGGGTTCATCACCGTGCAGTAGTTGCATGGGCTTAGCGTTGCCTTTTAAGCCTAACTCGCCTTTGATTTGTTTCGGGCATAAGTTAAAAGCAAAGCGTAAACAGTGCTTAGTAACCATTACTGGCACGTCGCCTGTTTCTTCATGGGCCTCATAAGCGGCATCAATTAACTGCACGCCATAACGATGATAAAACGCACGCGCTTTGTGGTTATATACGTTGGCAAGGTAAGAGAGTTGAGTGTCAGGGTATACGGGCGCAGGTTCATTAACAGGCTTGCGAGCGCCGCGTACATATTCAGCTAAGCGCAGCTGTGTCAGTTGCTCTACTAAGTCTCGGCGCAAGTTTTTGAGCTGTGAGCCAGGAATAAACCAAGCATTATCAGCCGATATCGTAATGTTGTTGGCGTGGTATAGCGTATTCCCTAACTTACCAAAGGCATCGGTAATTTGTTGTTGGTTTTTCTCTACTTGCTTGGCTAGCTCGAACGGGCCGTTCAACGTTGTTTGTACCTTCAAGCCTTCTTCACTACTAAGCGTGGCTGACAGTTGGTTTTGATCAATGCTGATGTCCCAATCTACTAGTATTTTTCTTTGAGATGATGTTTTCGTTAGTGCTTGTTGCCAGTTGTGATCTACGTTTCGGTTTAGAGTGACAGGTGCGCGAACGCTCCCTAGTGCTTGTGGCATTTCATTGGGGATAACACGGTATTGCCAATAGTGCTGACCATCTTGCTCGAAATCGCATAAGGCAATGGCATGGTTTGCTCTAAAGCCAACAACCTCTCGTTTAACTAGAATGTTTAACCCGTCACCATTGTTCAGCTCTTCTGTTGTTTGTACGGTGAGCTCCTTTTTGCCGACGGACAGTACCTCACCCACCGGTAGGCCAATAAACTTAGGAGAGTCAAACGCACCAATGGTCATTTGTCGGCCATTAACAAAATAGTCTGTGCTGCCTCGGTGAAAGTTTTTATCGGTATTGGGTGTGAAAAAGTGTTCGGTACGGCCGCTTGATGCTCTAGCCAGCTCAGGGCGCTCGGTTAGAATTTCATCCAATACTTGACGATAGTGCGCCGTAATGTTTTTTACATAGCCCATGTCTTTATAGCGCCCTTCTATTTTGAAAGAGCGCACACCTGCGTCAACCAACGCCCGCATGTTAGCGGTTTGGTTGTTGTCTTTCATCGACAATAAGTGCTTGTCGTAAGCCACTACTCGGCCTTCTTCGTCTTTTAACGTGTAAGGCAAACGACAGGCTTGCGAGCAATCACCGCGGTTGGCGCTGCGACCGTTGTCGGCATGGCTAATGTAACAGTTTCCCGAGAAGGCAACACACAGCGCACCATGAATAAAAAACTCGACCGCAGCATCGACACTGCTGCTGATTTGTTGGATTTCATTAAGAGTTAATTCGCGCGCTAACACGATCTGTGAAAACCCAACTTGATCTAAAAATTGAGCCTTATCTAAACGGCGAATATCGCACTGGGTGCTCGCGTGTAATTCAATAGGAGGAATATCCAGTTCCAATATTCCCATATCTTGTACAATTAAAGCATCGACGCCGGCATCGTAAAGCTCATGAATTTGAGTACGTGCCCCTTCAAGTTCATCGTCGTGCAAAATTGTATTGATGGTGACAAATACTTTTGCGTAGAACAGGTGCGCAAACTCAAC
>CALJVD010000065.1 GCA_937974825.1 uncultured Oceanospirillaceae bacterium
TTAAACAGCCAAATTCAGCTCAATATTCATAGCCAACACTGTCATAGCATTCCTTAAAAAATATTGTAAGGAGGTCTGCCTCCTTACGTGTCTTTAACATCATTCGTTATCGCTTTAATACTACTCTGTATCTCGCCTTCCCTGCCTCTAAATGTTCTATCGCCTCGTTCACTTCTGACATAGGAAACACCTCCACCTGCGGCTGGATATTATGCCTAACAGCAAACTCTAACATCTGAGCAATAACGGCCGGACTTCCTACCGGAGACGATGAGATAGAACGCTGCGCTTCCATTAACGCCATAATGTTGATGGGAACTGCTTCTAAGAGCGCACCAACAAAATGAAGACGGCCTTTTGGACGCAATGTACGAACAAAATCATGCCACGGCAGGCTCACGTTCACTGTCACTATAATGAAATCGAAATAGTTTTTTGCGCTTTTAATATCGCTCTTATCGGCAGAATTTAAAGTACGTGTGGCCCCCAGTGCTAATGCTTCTTTACGCTTAGCTTCGGTTGAGGTAAAGGCGGTCACCTCACAACCCCACTTACTTAAAAACTGTATGGCTAAATGCCCTAAACCACCGATACCTACCACCGCTACTCGATCGGTCGGTTTAATACCAAACTGAACGATTGGGTTAAATACTGTAATTCCGCCACAAAACAAAGGGCCGGCAACTTCACTCGAAAGGCCATCGGGTAGTTTCACTACGCTGGTTGCTTGTGCACGCACTTTGTCGGCAAAACCACCATGATGATGCACTATAGTAGGCTGTGCCTTATCACACAGATTGTGATCTCCACCTAAACAGGTATTACAGTGGTTACAATAGCCACTGTGCCAGCCTAATCCTACTCTGTCGCCAACCTGCAGACCTTTAACTTGATTTCCGAGTGCCTTAACTCGGCCAGAAACTTCATGCCCCGCGACCAGCGGGTACTGACTAACACCCCACTCATTATTGAGCATACTTAAATCGCTGTGGCATAAACCGCAGTATTCAACCGCTATTTCTACTTCATTGTCACCCAGTGCGCCGGCTTCGTATTCATAAGGCTGAAGCTTTTCACCGGCCGCCATGGCCGCATATGCTTTAATCATTATTAAACGCTCTCACTTAAACAGATGTATTTAGGTTCTACGCTAGCATACTGTGCCTTTGTTACCTAAAGATTAAATAATAATAGCTGAGCAGTCTCTCTTTAAGAAAAAGGTGAGTATTTGTCAGGGTAAAACTCCTGCAAAGATTAGTCACAACTACAGAAGACTGTTAGAATACGCGCCTTGATTTATCTTGGAGTGCATCTGTTGAGCATTTCTTACGTTGCATCATCAAAATTACCTACCCCTTTTGGCACATTCACCATGCACGGTTTTGAAGATTCTGAAACCGGTAAGGAACATGTTGCTTTATCGATGGGTGACATTGACTCGGGTGAGCCTGTACTTGCGCGCGCCCACTCCGAATGTTTAACCGGCGACGCGTTATTTAGCTTGCGTTGTGACTGTGGTTTTCAATTAGAAGCAGCACTAAAAGCGGTATCAGACGCTAAACGCGGTGTGGTTCTGTATTTACGCCAAGAAGGTCGTGGCATTGGTTTATTAAATAAAATCAAAGCTTACAACCTGCAAGACCAAGGTGCAGATACCGTTGAAGCCAACGAACGTTTAGGTTTTGCTGCCGATATGCGTAACTATTCTATGTGCCAGCCTATGTTAGAGCACTTAGGGGTTAAACATATTCGCTTAATGACGAACAATCCACGTAAAGTGAAAGCATTGTCAGAAGCTGGGGTAGATGTCGTTGAGCGCGTACCTCTGCAAGTAGGTCGCAACCCTTTCAATGATGGGTACTTAAATACCAAAGCGTCAAAACTTGGGCACTTTTTACCGCAAGCACCCGAAGCTCCACTAATCACTCATCAGGACGATGATTAATTAGATAGTTTCTAGCCTTTGTTTAACAGAGGCTAGTATCCCTTCTGCATCTAATCCGCAATCGGCGTATTGCTCTGCCGGTGATGCATGATCAATATAACGATCTGGAATCCCTATAGTCAGTACTTGGCTTTTAATCTTAGATTCGGCCAATACTTCCAGTACGGCACTACCAGCTCCGCCCTGTACGGCACCATCTTCTAGCGTTACCAACAAGTCGTGAGTACTTGCTAACTCAACCACTAGCTCTGCATCCATGGGTTTAACAAAGCGCATATCGGCAACGGTTGCATCTAGGATATCAGCAACCTCTAATGCTTGCGCAACTGGCGCACCAAAAGCTAAGAATGCAACTTTTTGGCCCTGACGACGAATGACACCTTTACCCATTGGTAGGCTTTCTAGTTCGGCTTCAAGAGCAGCACCAACACCCTGGCCACGGGGGTAACGTACTGCGGCTGGCCCTTGATGCATATAACCGGTGTATAGCATTTGACGACATTCATTTTCATTAGAAGGTGCCATTACTACCATGTTAGGAATGCAGCGTAGGTAGCTTAAATCATATACGCCATGATGCGTTGGACCGTCTTCACCCACTAACCCTGCACGATCAATAGCAAATAGCACATCTAAATCTTGCAAAGCAACATCGTGAATTAACTGATCATAGGCGCGTTGCAAGAAAGTAGAATAAATAGCGACTACGGGCTTAGCACCTTCACAGGCCAGCCCAGCTGCCAAGGTAACTGCGTGCTGCTCAGCAATTGCAACATCAAAGTAGCGCTTTGGAAATTCGTTTGAAAAACGCACCATATCGGAACCTTCACGCATGGCGGGAGTAATTCCCATTAGGCGCTTATCGGCGGCAGCCATTTCGCACAACCACTCGCCAAAAATATTGGAGTAGGTTGGACCAGGAGTACTCGGTTGTGCATTCACGCCTTTTAATGCGTGATACTTGATAGGGTCTTCTTCTGCAGGAAGAAAGCCTTTGCCTTTTTTTGTCACTAGGTGAAGAATTCTAGGACCTTTTAGCTGCTTTAAGTTATTCAGCGTGGCAACTAACTCATCAATATCGTGGCCATCTAATGGGCCATAATAGTTAAACCCTAGCTCTTCAAAAATTGTGCTAGGGGCAACCATGCCCTTCATGTGCTCTTCTGTTTTACGTGCAAACTCCCAAGCAGCAGGTAAGGCTTCTAACATGCGCTTACTGCCAGTACGTAAGCTTGAGTAAGCTGGGCTAGACCAAATTCGAGTAAAGTATTTATTAAGTGCGCTGACACTGTTAGATATCGACATATCGTTGTCGTTAAGAATAATCAGCAGATTGGCTTTTTCACGCCCTGCATGATTTAACGCTTCAAAGGCCATACCTGCCGTCATAGCGCCATCGCCAATAACAGCGACAACCTGACGATCATCCCCTTTTGCCTGTAAAGCCAGCGCCATGCCTAAGGCGGCACTAATAGAGGTGCTCGAATGCCCCACACCAAAGGTGTCGTATTCGCTTTCAGAACGTAAATTAAACGCAGATAAGCCATCTTTACTGCGAATAGTAGGTAATTCTTCACGTCGACCGGTTAAAACTTTGTGCGGATAGGCTTGGTGCCCCACATCCCACACAACCCGATCATCGGGAGTGTTAAAGACATAATGCAATGCCGCGGTAAGCTCAACCACACCCAAACCGGCCGCAAAGTGACCACCCGATTGATTAACGCTATACAGTAAGTATTCACGCAATTGCGAGCAAAGTTCAGGCAACTGATCGCCGTCTAATTTTCGCAAATCACTTGGTGCGTCAATACTATCCAGCAAAGGGGTATTAGGGCGCGTGTTAGGTATTTCAGTAAAATTCATTGGCTTACATCAGCAAAACAGATTAATTCACCAAAGGTGAAACAAGAGCGGTATTCTACCGATTGTTAGACCTAATGAGTAGTACATTAGACCTTGTGAGGAGAATTCCAAATATTACTAATGGTCTCGGCTGACAATATAGTCAGCAAGCTGAGTCAATACCGCCACATCAGCGTCAAGCTGCTGCAGGGCACCCTTAGCAGTCTCAACGGTTTCATACGCTTTTTTGCGGGCAACCTCTAAACCTAACAACGCTGGGTAAGTAGGCTTATTATTTTCTTGGTCTTTACCTTGGCTTTTACCCAGTGCCGACGTGTTACCCTCGACATCAAGCACGTCATCCCAAATTTGAAACGCCAAACCAATGGCATCAGCGTAGGTGATAAGAGCAGCTTGCTGCTTCTGGTTTAAAGACGCATTGGCACAAATAGCACCCATCCGTACAGACGCCTGAATCAAAGCACCGGTTTTTTTGCGATGCATGGCTTCTAACTCGTCTAACGACATGGTTTTATTGACATGGTTTAAATCGGTGCTTTGACCGGCCACCATGCCTGCACCACCAGCCGCTTTAGATAACACTTGCACTAAGCGTAAGCGTTGCTCGACGCTTAGCTCGTCTGCATTAGCCAACACTTCAAAAGCTGAGGTTAGTAAGCCATCACCAGCCAATATTGCATTGGCCTCACCGTATACTATATGACAAGTAGGCTTGCCTCGACGTAGGTCATCGTCATCCATCGCGGGTAAATCATCATGCACCAAGCTATAACTATGAATCATCTCCATGGCTACAGCTGCTGAATCTGCCTTCTCTAAACTTGCACCAAAGGCCTGCGCAGTGGCATACACTAAAAAAGGACGTAAGCGCTTACCACCATTAAGCACCCCATAATGCATAGATTTCGCTAAATGCTCATCGGCTATCTTTAGCGCATCTAACTTTTTCTCTAGCTGTAAAACAATACGTTCTTGTATGTCAGCCAACTGGGTCTTAAGCATGGTTAAAGCGTCTCATCATTAAACGGCTGAGCAATGCTTTCACCATTCTTTTCTAAAAGCACATTCACTCGTTGCTCTGCTTTAGCTAAGGCTTCCTGACACTGGCGTGTTAAGGCAACCCCTTTTTCAAAAGCTTGCAATGAATCCTCTAACGAGAGCTCTCCACTTTCCATACGTAATACTAACTGCTCTAAGTCCGTTAAAGCGGCTTCAAACGAAAACTGTTCAGCTTTTTTGCTCATGGGTATCACCTTTTTTAAGGGCGTTTACACTAACGCCAAGCAGGTCTTTGGTCAATGCCACCGCACCCTGCCACTATTCTACTGGATTGCATTAATTGATTTTACGCTATACTAGCGCCTTAGCCCATTCTGATAAGTGTCGATTCTATGCCGCGTATTTATTTCCCCTCCGATCTTACCCTTAACGCTACCTATGAGCTTGATAGCGATAATGCGACCCATTTAATACGAGTCTTACGCTTAACTAATGGCGACCCTATCGATGTGTTTGACGGCAATGGTAATGAGTACTCGGCCGTTTTATGTGACGTTCAAAAAAAGAGTGCATCCTTTCATGTCAACGAGCTCAATCGTCAAGAACCACAACAGGCACTTAGCTTACATTTAGGGCAGGTTGTATCTAAGGGCGACCGTATGGACTTCACCATACAAAAAGCCACCGAACTCGGCATTACCGATATTACCCCCCTATGGAGTGAGCGATGTGAAGTGCGCTTAAAAGGTGATCGCTTAGAAAAGAAAATGGTGCATTGGCAGAATATTGCTATTAGTGCTTGCCAGCAAAGCGGACGTTGCAAAATACCGGTAATACACCCGCCCATGGATTACCTTGACTGGGCAAAAAATACAAATGCAGATATTCGCTTACTGTTACACCCACACCAACAACAGCCATTAAGCCAATACGAACAGCCCCATAGTGTAGCTTTATTGATTGGTCCAGAAGGTGGTTTTAGTGAAGATGAAGTTGAATATGCGATTAACACCGGCTTTACCGGGTTACGTCTTGGACCACGCATACTGCGTACAGAAACCGCTAGTTTAGCGGCTTTGAGCGTACTGCAGTATGTGTGGGGAGATTTTACTAGTTAGTAAAAGCGCCTATTTGGCAGCAGCCAATGCTTGCTCTAAATCTGCAATAATATCGTCAATGTGCTCGATACCGATACATAGACGGACAAGATCACGACTCACACCCGCAGATGCCAACTCTTCTTCATTTAACTGACGGTGAGTGGTTGATGCAGGGTGCGACGCCAAGCTTTTGGTATCACCAATGTTTACTAGGCGCTTAAACATTTGTAGAGCATCAATAAACTTAGTGCCGGCTTCGATTCCACCTTTAATACCGAAACTTAAAATAGCTGAAGGCTTGCCCTTCACTACTGTTTTAGCAATCTCGTAGTACTTGTTGCTTGGTAAGCCTGCGTAGTTAACCCAGTTAACTTGCTCGTGATTTTCTAAATACTCTGCTACTTTCTGTGCATTTTCAACGTGACGATCCATACGCAACGCCAAAGTTTCTAATCCTTGGATAATTAAGAAAGCGTTAAATGGTGATAACGCAGCACCCATGTTACGCAAGGGCACGACACGCGCACGAGTAATATAAGCGGCTTCACCAATATCCGCATAGATTACGCCATGATAAGAAGGATCAGGCTCATTAAAACGAGGGAAACGTGGGTTGTCTTTCCATTGGAACTTACCCGAGTCAACGATCGCACCTGCCACAGTGGTACCATGACCACCAATGTACTTAGTCAAAGAGTGAACGATAATATCGGCACCCAGCTCGAAGGGGCGACATAAGTATGGCGTAGCAACTGTGTTATCAACGATGACTGGAACGCCGTGCTTGTGCGCCATATCTGAGATAGCTTTAATATCCACTACGTTACCAGCAGGGTTACCGATAGACTCACAATAAACCGCTTTAGTATTGTCATCAATTAACGCTTCTAACGCGGCAACGTCGTCACCGTCAGCCATGCGTACATCAATACCGTATTGCGGTAAGGTGTGAGCAAATAAGTTATAAGTACCGCCGTAAATTTGACTGGTACTGACGATGTTATCACCTGCACGGGCAATGGTTTGAATCGCAGCGGTGATAGCTGCCATACCTGACGCAACACACAAAGCACCCACGCCGCCTTCCATAGTGGCTAAACGCTCTTCAAGAATGCCGGTAGTAGGGTTCATAATACGGGTGTAAATATTACCAGGCTCTTTTAAGTCAAATAAATCTGCACCGTGCTGAGTATCACGAAAAGAGTAAGAAGTGGTTTGATAAATAGGCACCGCTACTGCACGAGTGGTTGGGTCTTCGCTAAAACCAGCGTGAATAGCTTGAGTTTCGATTTTCATGAAGTGAGTCCTTATGGTAAATAATTCTAGACAGGCAGTTTAGAAAGCCTAGCACCCAGTGTCTAGGGTCTGTTTTTCTTTTTAGCTTTCTAAACTTATACTGCGCATAATTGGGTTATTCAGGCTAACACTATACAGCATCGGGCTCCGGTTGTTATTTATATCGATATAGACGTCCTATGCTTTCTAACTATATAGCTAAACTTTCTAAAAAATAGGCACTTATAACACTTAAAGGAAGTAATACCATCATGTCTAAACGCAAAATTGCCTATGTTTGTACCGATTGCGGTGGTGAACACAGCAAATGGCAAGGTCAATGCAGCGACTGCAAACAATGGAACACATTAAAAGAGTTTGTCGTCTCTGCCGCAAAACCTTCTGCTCGTAATCAAGCGTTAACAGGTTATGCCGGGGCTGCTAGCGCTCAAAACATACAGCGTTTAGCCGATGTTGATTTAACCGAAATGCCACGCATTAAAAGTGGCATGTTAGAGTTTGATCGGGTCTTAGGTGGTGGTTTGGTACCGGGCAGTGCCATATTGATTGGTGGTCACCCTGGGGCGGGTAAGTCCACACTTCTACTGCAAACCATGTGTTCTTTAGCCTCTACCATGCCAGCCCTTTATGTCACAGGCGAAGAAAGCCTACAACAAGTTGCTATGCGCGCTAAACGACTTGGCTTGCCCACTGATCAACTCAACATGCTAAGCGAAACAAACGTTGATCGTTTATTACAACTACTGCAGCAACACCAGCCTAAAGTAGTGGTTATTGACTCCATTCAAGTGATGCATCTAGAAGGCATTGAATCAGCTCCGGGGAGTGTCTCTCAAGTGCGTGAAAGTGCGGCAGCCCTAACGCGTTATGCCAAACAAACCGGTACTATTCTTTTATTGGTCGGTCATGTAACGAAAGACGGCTCGCTAGCCGGCCCTAAAGTTTTAGAGCACATGATTGACTGCTCCATTATGCTAGAGGGCGATGGTGACAGTCGCTTCCGCACACTTCGCGGTATCAAAAACCGTTTTGGCGCCATCAATGAATTAGGCGTATTCGCCATGCTAGAGACTGGTTTAAAAGAAGTTAAAAACCCTAGCTCCATCTTTTTAAGCCGCAGTGAGCAGCCTGCCTCTGGCAGTGTGGTTATGGTGATCTGGGAAGGTACTCGACCACTGCTAGTAGAAATTCAAGCATTAGTAGATGACAGCCACTTCGGCCATCCTAAACGGGTCGCCGTCGGCTTAGATCAAAACCGCTTAAATCTACTACTAGCAGCCATGCACAG
>CALJVD010000066.1 GCA_937974825.1 uncultured Oceanospirillaceae bacterium
TCCATCTTCGATAACGAAAAAATTGGTGAAAGCTCACTAGAAGACTCTATGCCTTGGGATTCTATTCGTCCGGTTCAATACAAATACAGTACCTTTGTAAGCAAGAAGTTACCGACACTCAAAGAGCTGCATGAAGAGCGCGTTAAAGACAATCCTGACTTTTTGTATTTGAATAAACAAAAAGAGCTAATCAAAGAATTACGCGAACAAACGCAAATTTCTTTGAACGAGAAAACCCGTAAGCTTGAACGTGAGCGTAATGATCAAAAACGCCTAAGCATTGAAAACGAACGTCGTAAAGCAAAAGGCTTACCTCTGCTAAGCTCGCTCGATGAATTAGATGCTGAAGATGAAGCGGAAGAAGCAGCCGAAGACGGTAAAGAAACTGACGATAAAGATGGGACTAAGAAAGAAGATAAGAAAGCCGAAGACGATGCATTACTGGTAGAAAGTGCGCATATCCTGCTTGATTACACCGACTTATTGTCGGTGCACAACATGACTGCATTACGCTATAAAAAGGGCGCTAATTAACGCCCAATTCGCTTTTCAGATCGGCGTCTTCAAACATATAACGCCACACTTTATCCAACACCTCATTGACCCATTTCTCGTTGTACTCGGCAACGGGAGATGCGGCTAACGAACGAATTTCTTTAATGCCATAAGGCTTATTAAAGGTTCGATCCTCATTAATAACCGAGACTAAAAAGCGCATTTCAATACCGCACTCATTCACAATAATGCTTTCATTACAGCGATAAGCAAACGTTTTCACTTCTAGCTGCACTCGGATTGGCTCTAGGTCTGATTCAGAACCAAAACCTAAAGAGCGTAAAGAGTCTCGCATACGATTTGTCAGCACCACACTCAATGGCTTATCTGATAACACAGGAGAAAGATCAGGCGCACGGCCACCACGGTGCCCAAGCTGATCACCACTGGTATCGGGCCTGTTATCTAACACTCGCACTAACGCATTGCGCTGCTCGGTAATTTCTCCCTGAAGCTCTACTTGCTCATTCAGTGAAATGGTTTGTGGTGCTAACACACAACCCGTTAAAGCAAGCGCCAACCATAAAACTAAAATACTACGCATTTTCCATACTCTTCTCAGATCGTTTAAATACAGGACTATTCTTTTTAGAGTCCTCTTCACTATAACGGTATCCGGCAACATCAAAATCCATGAGCTGATCGGCCGAGTTCAATTTGTTTTCTAAAATCCAGCGCGTCATTAAACCACGGGCTTTTTTCGCGTAAAAGCTGATAATTTTATACTGTCCATTTTTTTCATCTTTAAACACTGGTGTGATTAGTGCTGCCTCTAATAACTTTGTATTCACGGCAGAAAAGTATTCGTTGGAAGCCAAGTTCACAATAACATTACTGCCACTATGAGCGACCTCTTCGTTCAGTGCGTGCGTTAATGTATCCCCCCAGTATTGATACAGATTTTTACCTTGAGGATTTTCTAGCTTAGTCCCCATTTCTAGTCGGTATGGCTGAATTAAGTCTAATGGTTTTAAAACACCATATAGCCCGCTTAAAATTCGAACATGCTGCTGGGCAAAATCAAGCTGTTCTGATGTTAACGTTTCTGCATCTAGGCCCGTATACACATCACCTTTAAATGCTAAGACCGCTGCTTTGGCATTATCCTTAGTAAAAGGCAGACACCAATCTTGAAAACGTTGTACGTTGAGCTCTGCAAGCTTAGGGCTTAACTTCATTAGCTTGCCTAGCGCATCTGGCGAGTACTGCTTCAAAATATCAATCAAATCTGCTGACTGCTCAAGAAATACGGGTTCTGTCGCCTTATCTGTAATAGGCGGCGTGTCAAAATCCAATGTCTTTGCAGGTGATAACAGGGTCAACATAATGTGTCTCTATACCGATTAGTGATTTCGTAGACCGGAATACTACATGATCAGGTACAACTTCTAAACTAACAGTCTCTTTCATTAGTTGCCCAATCGACCTAGCTCACAAGCACCCTCTGCCAATGGCAAGCGCTGCTATTTAAGTAATCTTATGGAATTAAGCATAAAAAAATAAAAACAGAGGCGTATTTTTTATGGCAAAAGACATTCAAGGCACCGGATTAAGTCTGGCCAGTCAATTTGCAGGGAGCAAATGGGCCAATAAACTTGGCTTACGTAAACCTGCAGAGAAGTTGGCTTACATTTCAACCAAAGCAGGGTTTAAATTTATTGGTAAATTAACCCAGAAGAAGCAGGCAAAAAACTCTGATGCGTCTGTGTCTAAAAACAGCCGTGAAAAGAAAATATTTGATCTAAGCCTGACCGATGAGCAGGAAATGATCAAAGACACTGTGCGCTCTTATGCCAGTGAAGTTGTACGCGACTTAGCGCACGATGCCAATGAGAACATAGCACTACCTGAAAACTTTTTGGAAGACAGCGCTGCACTAGGACTGAACTTCTTTTCAGTGCCTGAAGCATTAGGTGGCGCAGCTCAAGGGCATACACCAACAACCAGTGCCATTATTAGTGAAGAGCTAGCGTGGGGAGACTTCTCACTGGCTTTGGCAACCTTAGCGCCTGTCTCTGTTGCCAATGCCATTGTCCGTTGGGGCTCAGAAAAGCAACAAAACAAATGGTTACCGTTATGGCTTGCCGATGATCCCGTTCGTGCTTGCATTGCCGTACAAGAACAACACCCACTTTTTGAAGCCAATAAATTAAGCTGTAAAGCAAAGCGCACAGGCAAAGGCTTTGAAATTAGCGGTGAAAAAGTATTGGTACCACTGGGCGGTAACTGCCAAGTTTATTTAGTCGCAGCTCAATACGGTGGCAAGCCTCATCTATTTATTGTACCTGGCGACAGCAATGGCATTTCTTTCAAAAAGTCACCCGCCATGGGACTGCGCGCAGCAGAAACAGGCACCTTAATTTTAAACAACGTTAAAGTCGATTCCGATGCACTGCTTAGCGCCGATAAAAATCGCTTTAGCTATAAAGAATTTATTGACTACGGACAGCTTCATTGGTGTTCACTTGCTATTGGTACTTGCCAAGCCGCACTTGATTACTGCATTACTTATGCCAACGAACGAATTGCCTTTGGTGAGCCAATCAGTCACCGCCAGTCGGTTGCCTTTATGATTTCTAATATGGCAATTGAAATTGAATCCATGCGCTTATTAACGTGGCGCGCCGCGGCGTTAGCAGAACAAGGAAAACCCTTCCATCGTGAGGCTTACTTAGCCCATCTCTTGTGCGTTGAAAAGGCAATGGAAATTGGCACCAATGCCGTTCAAGTACTTGGGGGGCATGGCTTTACGAAAGAGCACCCAGCCGAACGTTGGTACCGTGACTTACGTATTTTAGGCAGCATCACCAGTGGCTTACACCTATAGGGGAAATAATAACAATGCTAAATCTTGAAACTCCTAGAAAATTCCGTCCGCTTGTTCATCAAGCTCGTCAAGTTGCTGAAAGCGTATTTCGTCCTATTTCGCGTAAATACGACCATGCCGAACACGCCTACCCCGTTGAGCTTGATATGCTCGCCGCCATTATGGATGGTATGAACGATGGCACCACCGGTGAAGGCGCAGGTGCAGGCAAACTTAAACAAGATAAAAAAACCGAAGAAGGCATTATTAACGGTACTAATATGTCGACGGTTTTAGGGCTGCAAGAACTCTGTTGGGGAGATGTTGGCTTATCACTCACCCTACCCCGCCAAGGCTTAGGTAATGCGGCTATTGCTGCTGTCGCCAATGAGGAACAATTCGCACGCTTTGGAAGTAAGTGGGCGGCTATGGCGATTACCGAACCCGACACTGGCTCCGACTCGGCCAACATTCGTACCACCGCTAAAAAAGACGGTGACCATTATATTTTGAATGGCGAAAAAATCTTCGTTACCTCAGGTGAGCGAGCTGATGCCGTCGTGGTATGGGCTAGTCTGGACCGTTCTATTGGACGTGCTGCTATCAAATCCTTTGTAGTAGAAAAAGGGACGCCTGGCATGGAGATTGTCCGTTTAGAAAAGAAACTTGGAATCAAAGCCTCTGATACAGCTGCCATTACTTTTACCGACTGTCGCGTTCCAGCAAGTAACTTATTAGGTTCAGATGTTATTGATACCGATAAAGGCTTTGCCGGTGTTATGCAAACCTTTGATAACACTCGCCCTGTGGTGGCAGCAATGGCTATTGGTGTGGGTAAAGCAGCTCTCGATCGTACTTGGGAGATTCTTAATAAGCACGACATTAAGGCTAAGTACAAAGGCAACCCTAAAAATCTAACGCAAATGGAAGCGCAACTGTATCGTTACGAAGCTGAATGGGAAGCCGCCCGTTTGCTTACCTTAAAAGCCGCTTGGATGGCCGATAACGGTCAGCCTAACTCAAAAGAAGCTTCCATGGCGAAAGCTAAAGCCGGTCGCGTCGGTAACGACATTACCCTTGGCTGCGTTGCTTTGCTAGGTGCCCTAGGTTACAGCGAAGATGAGCTGCTTGAAAAATGGGCACGTGATTCAAAAATCTTAGATATCTTTGAAGGCACACAACAAATTCAGCAACTTATTATTGCTCGCCGCTTATTAGGGAAAACATCAGCAGAGTTAAGATAAGTTTAAAAATTCAGGCTTAGGTACTTGGCGTTACTAGAGTTTCGTGGCAATCTGTTACCCTCTGGTATGTCCACCTATAAAAATAAATCTAAAAATAAGGTCTCATTCTCATGAATCGCTCTACAAACACTGTCGAGACAGCAGACAATTTAAAAGCTCGTGAAGTCGGATTGGGTAATGTCTTACTCGCTGCAGCTTCTATTTTACCTAGCATAGGTACTACTCTTAAAGGTGTTGCCGCTTTAGTATCCGCCAAACCAGACAAGAAAAACTCGGTTGGTTTATTGTTAGAGAAACAAGCAGCGGCGCAGCCAAATCAAATTGCCATTCGCTACCAAGACCAAACCGTTACTTACCGTGAGCTCAATGAGAAAGCGAACCAAATTGCGCACTATTTAATGTCTATTGGTGTTAAAAATGGTGACAGTATCGGCATTATGCTTGAAAACCGTCCCGAGACTTTAATTACTGTTATGGCGACACTAAAACTAGGCGCCATTGCCAGTATGTTTAACACTTCACAGCGCAATGAAGTATTAGAGCACAGCATTAACCTCACCAATCCAAAAGCAATTTTCACTGGTGAAGAATGTTTAGATAACATGTCGACGGTAGAGGCTTCTCTTCCTGACGCACTAAAGAAAAACCTTTATTACATTAAAGACGAAGGCAACACAGCCTGCCCAGAACACTACCAAGATCTAGAAAAAGTAATTGTTGGTCAGTCTTCTGAGAACCCTGTTACTACAAAAGAAGTGAAGATGCATCAGCCTTGCTATTACATTTTCACTTCCGGAACTACCGGCCTACCTAAAGCGTCGGTTATGACCCATTACCGTTGGTTTAAGTCAATGGCGGGTATGGGTCTAGCGTCTATGCGTATGACCAAAAAAGACGTTTTATACGTTAGTTTACCTCTGTATCACAACAATGCTTTAACTGTATCTATGGCAGCTGTATTAGGTGCCGGTGGTTGTGTGGCTATTTCTCGTAAGTTCAGTGTTTCTCGCTTCTGGGATGAAATTCGCCATCACGGAGCCACAGCATTCTGTTATATCGGTGAGCTATGCCGCTACCTTTTAAACAACCCACCGAGCGAGCAAGACAAAAACCACAATGTACGTGTCATCATTGGTAACGGTTTGCGTCCTGATATTTGGATGGAGTTTAAAGAGCGTTTTAACATCAAGCATATTAATGAATTCTACGGTGCCAGTGAATGTAACCTAGTATTCACTAACGCTTTAAACCTAGATAAAACAGCAGGTATCTGTCCGCTTTCTTACAATATTGTTGCTTACGATATTGAGAATGATGAGCCGATTCGTGACGCAAAAGGCCACATGGTTCCTGTTAAGAAAGGCCAAACTGGTCTATTAATTACCGAAATTAACGAAAAACAACCCTTCGACGGCTACACCAACGAAGAAGACACCAACAAAAAAGTATTTCGTAATGTCTTTAAGCAAGGCGATAGCTGGTTCAATACCGGTGACCTTGTTCTAAACCAAGGCTTTAAGCACGTTGCTTTTGCGGACCGCTTAGGTGACACCTTCCGCTGGAAAGGCGAGAACGTAGCCACCACGGAAGTAGAATCCATGCTTATGGCGTTCCCAGGTATTGAACATGCGGTTGTTTATGGCGTTGAAATCCCTAACACCGACGGTCGTGCTGGCATGGGATCTATCTCTCTAAAAGCAGGTGAAACTAGCTTAGACTGGGAAGCGCTTACTAACTTCCTACGCGAAAAACTGCCTGCCTACGCTGTACCGGTTTTCCTACGTGTGCGTGAGCAGCAAGAAGTAACAGGTACTTTCAAATACCGTAAGGTCGAGCTTAAAAACGAAGCTTACCACCTAGATCAAGTCTCTGAACCTGTCTTTGTATTACAGGGTAAAGACGCTATCTATGAACCACTTACGGCAGAAGTAGAAGCTGACATCGACGCCGGTCGTATCAGCTTATAATAGTCTCTACTCATTAAAGTATACGACCACCATTACGGGTTGCTTAGGCAGCCCGTAATTATTTCTGGCCGCCCTATCTGCAAGATCTAAGGATTTAGTATTCCCTGTAAGTTAGTGCTAAAATCCGCCCTCTTTATTATTTGTAAACTTATTTAAGGATTCACCATGACTGTACCAGTAGGAATTATCATGGGTTCAAAGAGTGACTGGCCCACCATGCAGCACGCTGCCGATATGCTAGACAGCTTAGGCGTAGCGTATGAAGTAAAAGTGGTATCCGCTCACCGTACTCCAGATTTACTATTTGATTACGCTAAAAGTGCGCAAGGTCGTGGCATTAAAGTGATTATCGCTGGTGCAGGTGGTGCAGCCCATTTACCGGGTATGTGCGCGTCACAGACATCTTTACCTGTACTGGGTGTTCCTGTTCAGTCTCGTGCACTTAAAGGATTAGACTCACTACTCTCTATCGCACAAATGCCTGGTGGCGTTGCTGTAGGCACCTTAGCCATTGGTGATGCAGGCGCAAAGAATGCCGGTTTACTAGCGGCACAAATCTTAGCGACCTCTGACCAAGAATTGTTAAAGCGTATTGATGATTTCCGCGCTAAACAAACTGAAACCGTTTTAGCTGAACCAGATCCACGCGTTCAAGCATAAGCACACTGTATTTTTCCATAAGCTTCAACAAGATTGAGTAACCCATGAAAATAGGCATCTTAGGTAATGGTCAACTTGGCCAAATGCTGCAGGACAGCGTCACTGACTTAACCGATATTGAAATTTCACTGTACGACTTACGCGCACACAGTGATGAAGCGCTAGATGCCTTCTTAGCAAGCGTTGATCGAGTTGGCTATGAAACAGAAAACATTCCTGCTCATATCGTTGCCAAACTAGAGCCTATTGCTGAAAAAGTTTACCCAAGTGTTGAAGCCTTAAAAGTATTCCAAAATCGTTTACTAGAAAAACGTGCTTTACGTGCCGCCGGTATCGATACCGCGGATTTTTGTGCAGTAAACTCGCTAGAAGACGTTCGTACAGCTATTGATACTTTAGGTCTGCCTATTGTTTTGAAAACAACCACTGAAGGTTATGACGGTAAAGGTCAATTCGTTCTTCGTACACCAGATGACGCAGAGAAAGCTTGGAGCACCATTGGTAACCGTGAGCTCATTGCAGAAGCCTTCGTAAATTTCACACGTGAAACCTCTGTTATTGCCAGTCGTGATGTTAAAGGCAACATAGTTGTGTGGCCAATGACAGAAAACATTCACCACGAAGGTATTTTACGCTATTCGCTCTACCCTATTCAGGCACTAAGCGAAGAAAAAATTGCATTGGCTGAACGTTATATTAAACAACTGGCCGATAGCCTCGATTACGTAGGCACTATTACCTTAGAACTGTTTGAAACCGAACAAGGATTTATCGCCAACGAAGTAGCACCACGTGTTCATAATTCAGGGCACTGGAGTATCGAAGGGGCGTACAACAGTCAATTCCGTAACCACGTGTTGGCAATATCCGGCCGTGAACTAGGCAATACAGACGCAAAATACGCCGCTGTTGCCATGATTAACGCCATCAGTAGTGAAGCTCCTGCCAGCAAAGCTAACGCCCTAGAAAACGCCTTCTATCACTCGTACAACAAAGAAGCACGCCCTAACCGTAAGTTAGGACACTGCACGGTAGTAGCTAACAGCCTTGAAGAGCGCGATAGCACCATTGATCAACTCGCTGACTTTATTCCCGCAGGTGTTTGGAAATAACAACATGGCAAAATCATTACAAGAGCAGCTGCTAGCAGCAGGCTTAGTGGATAAGAAAAAAGCAAAAAAAGCCGCCAAAGAGCTGAAGCAACAAGATCACTTACAGCGTACGGGGCAAGAAAACGCTATTGATGCAGCCAAAGAAAAAGCCGCACAAGCTTTGCGTGAAAAAGCCGCACGTGACCGTGAGCTTAACCTTAAACGGGAACAAGAAGCGCAAGCAAAAGCCATTGCTGCACAAATCAAACAGTTAGTACAAACTAACCGTATTGAAAGTGTTCACGCCGATATCAAATATCAGTTTGTCGATGGCAAAAAAGTAAAATCCATCTACGTCGACCAGGCCATCTTCGACCGCTTAAGTCGTGGTCAACTAGCCATTATTTCATTAGAAGTATCGGGCGAGCGCAGCTATCAGGTTATTCCTTTACAAATAGCCGACAAAATTAAGCAGCGTAATGAAAAGCACTTTATTTATATTGCTGAAAACACCAGTAAAGCGCTTGATGAAGACGATCCCTATGCAGGTTATGAAATCCCTGACGATTTAATGTGGTAATAAATTAATACTAACCACAACACTTCTTATATTTTTTATGACTACCACAAAGACAAGGATCGTTTCTTTGTGGTTTAAGTTGTTTAATGGTTGGAAGGCCATCTAAGTAATACCAATGCCCTTCTTCAAAAACAAAGTTAGAGTTTTCTTCTAAGGTATAAAAGGCATTGTCTTCTTTAAAGGTTGCCTGAAAATGTACCTTACCTTTCTTACCTTCAGCGTCCTGCTCGGTGCTTAACACCTGCAGAGCACACCATTGATCGTTATTATCGAGCTCTAAAGATTCAGGCCGTGTGGTTTTGTGCCAACTCGCTAACAAATACTCAGCATTCTTTAATACAAAAGCACTGTAGCGAGAGCGCATTAACCCTTCTGGTGTAGCAGCCGCCCGCCCTAAATGAAGCGGTTGGCAACATTGCTCATAAGACAATAAAGAGGCACAAGGGCAACCACTCATAGCCGATAACCTAACTACTCTTCTGGATGATTCTTTAGGTTAATAACAGAAAGGACTAACCCGCCCCATACGGTTATCATTGCCACTGTCATCATAATAATAGCTGACGTACTCATAAGCTTCGCTCCTTTTCCATTAAGTCTTTATCGACTTTTTCATCCCAAATAGGATCAGCAACAGGCAGACCATCGACATCAGGATGGTATAAGGCCGATTTCTTACTCCAAGATAGCTTGCTTAATAGCCACGCAATCACAGGTAAGGAGAGCGCCATTCCCCATCCAAACACGCCAACAAAGAGTGAAGGCATATCACCATAGCCATCAGCCAAACGCTCTTGTATTGAGTTAATTAAGGTATATCCCAGCACTATGGGCGTTAAGCCCGCTGCTAATAACTGCCAACCACGTCCAACCTTAAAGCTCGATACAGAGTTCAAGTGATTGCGAAGCACAGGTAACGCACCGTAACCTGCTGAAACGGTCATAATAATGGCCAGAGACACGGCCACAATACCAAAGCTATTGATAAAGGCATCTGTCAAATCAAGTAGATTTAAACTAGTGGTGGTTGAGAACAAGGCGATAGAAACAATTGCGCTCGGTAAGCCAACTAACAAGGTTGCCTTAACACGACCACAACCTAGCTTGTCTTTTACGGCAGAAATAACCACTTCTTGAATACTGACTAAAGATGTAAAACCTGCAAACACTAAGGATGAGAAGAACAGCACACCTAGCAGATTACCCATAGGGGCTTCCGATAGAATGACCGGGAAGCCAATAAAGGCTAGACCTACGCCCGAAGACACGACTTCATTAACCGCTTGTCCACTTTGTACCGCAATAAAGCCAAGTGCCGCGAAAATACCGATACCGGCTAAAATCTCAAAAGAACTATTCGCAAACGCCACCACTAAGCCACTACTGGTTAGGTTGGTCTTTTTCTTAAGGTAGGATGAATAAGTCAGCATAATGCCGAAACCAACCGATAACGAGAAGAATATCTGCCCATAAGCGGCTATCCAAATAGAGCTATCGGTAAGCTTCAACCAGTCAGGTGTAAACAAGGCATCAAGCCCTACCTCAGCACCTGGTAGCATCAGTGCTTGTATCACCAACAAGCCAAACAATATGCACAGCAATGGAATAAAGACGATGGAAAGTCGTGCAATCCCTTTACGCACACCCGTTGCTAAGACAGCAATACTGATCACCCAAATCGCTACTAATAAAGCTAATACTTTAGGAACAAAGTCGAACCCAACGGTGACTTCTTCACTGCTCTGTAAAAAGTCATGCAAGAAGAACTTAGCCGGATCAACGCCCCACGCTAAATCAATAGAATAAAAGACATAGGCCGCAGCCCACGCAATGACCGCCGCGTAATATACTGAAATAACACTGCTAATAAGCACTTGCCACCAACCGAACATTTCGGTTTTAGGGTGCAAGCGACGGAATGCTAAAGGAGGCGAGCCACGAAAACGGTGTCCAATGGCATAAAACAAAAATAGTAGCGGAATACCTGCGGTTAATAACGCCACAAGATACGGCAGAATAAATGCACCACCACCATTTGTATAAGCCACATAAGGGAAACGCCAAATATTACCTAACCCAACGGCCGAGCCAATGGCTGCGAAAATAAACGCAC
>CALJVD010000067.1 GCA_937974825.1 uncultured Oceanospirillaceae bacterium
AAACTTAAAGTCATAAGACAGTAAAGCCACCTCCTAAGGTGGCTTTTTTCTTTATATATAATAAATACTGCTATAAAATCGCTCTCCTTGCCTATGAAAAATTAACTAATTGGATGTCAGTCATGCTGTTGCGGACACTATTTACTCTTCTAATTGCACCAATCTTATTCTCTTTATTGGTATCAACCTTAGTGCGGGCGTTGCTGTACATTACATATTCCGTTTATTTTTCTACTATTCCGTTTATAGCGCTTATAGAAACGTTTGCTTATGGTTTGAGATTTGATTTGTCTATCACCACCATTTCATACGTAATGTTTTTTTTGCCACTCATTGCCTTGGTTTGGTTGGGATCTTCCCAGCGACTGTTTCGATATTTACTTTGGCCTGCTTATGCAGTGATCTCTTTAACCTGGATACTTTATATCTCCAGTGTTGTTTATTTTGGCGAAGTTAAACGACATATTAGTACAGAGTTGTTACACGTTAGCGAAGACTTAGGCTTTATACTTTCATTAATGAGCAGTGATCGAGTCGTTTGGTTGGTGTTAGGAGTAGCCTTCATCGGGCTGACTGCAGTCTTGTGGAATTCACTAATAGTAAAGAAAGCTGCTAAGACACCAGATTTAAAAGGCTGGAAGAACAAAACAGCTTTTAGCTTTTTAGGTGTATTAGTTGCAACGTTGTTTGTACGAGGGTTAGTACTAGATGGTAAAACAATTAGCATCGCAGATGCCTACGCATTAGGTAATGAGCGCCAAGCAAACTTAGCTATGAATGGTGCATTTTCAATTGTGCATAATACTCGTAGGGCCAGTAAGAATGAAGGTTCAGTAAAGTTCTATTCTGATACTGCCTTTGAAGCATTAAAAAACAAATATAACCCCATACCTTTTCAGCGTGTCATTCCTTCCTTTGATGAGGATGGAAAAAAACAAAATATTGTATTCCTACTTTTAGAAAGCTGGAGTGTTGAATATATTGATGGTCTAGCTGGTACCAGTTATTCCGCCACTCCCTTTATGGATTCAATAATTGCCCAGTCCAGAGTTTGGACTAATACCTATGCTGCAGGGCAACGTAGCATCGAAGGGGTGCAAGCAACGTTAGCCTCCATTCCTCTTCTTGAAGGCAGACAGACTCTTGGCTGGGGATTAGAACAAAACCGAATGACTTGTCTAGCTAAAGAAGCAAATGATGAAGGCTACAACACTGTGATGATGCAGACATCATCTCGTCGCTCTTTTCATATGGATGCCATAGCCCGTATGGTAGGTTTTAGCGAATACTACGGTATGGAAGATTTTCCGGACCTTAGAGACTACCCAGTAGGTATGCCCGACTTCGGTTGGGACTATGAGGGGTTGATGTTTTTAGCAAACCATTTAAAAAGCTTAGACTCTAGTTCGCCGTACTTCGCCTTTTTCTTTACAGGCACTACTCATGAGCCTTTCCCAAACCCAGGGTCAGAGTTTCATGTATTTCCACATGGTGAAAACCAAACACACAATTACCTAAATACGCTTAGGTACAGTGACTGGTCAATACAGCAATTTATGCAGAAAATGCAAGAGCTGCCAACCTATAAAGATACCATTTTTATCTTTATGGCGGACCATGTGTTAAGAGCTGCCACAGACGACAAACATGCTTCGTTTAATATTCCATTAATTGTTTATTCACCTAGTAATAAAATTCCAGCTGGTGTCGACACGTCATACGCTTCACAGTATGACCTGATGCCAACGCTGGCTTCATTAATGGGGGTCAACAAGCCAGTGTCTACATTTGGACGCTCTCTTCTAACGGAAAAACCGCTTAAGGTAAATGGTTCTCTGAGTAAGCAAGGAAATAACTATGCTTGGTTTGAGGCAGGGCACTGGTTAAGTTTTGACTCAGGTACGGGGGCTTTAAGAGATTACTCAAACCATACTGCCAAGGAAGAAAGTTTACAGGGTACCCTAGAGTGGAATAAATTCAGACTTCAGTATGTAAATTCTCTGCTTAATACCAATAGCTGGGTAAAGTTGGAATAGTAAATTACAAGACAATAAAGATTGCTTGCAATAGTAAAGCTAGCGTCTTTAAAGACTAAGTTCGTCAGCTGCTATACAATAGCAAGCCATTAGGGCAGAAGTAATTATAGGACCGACTTGTGGTTAAATTAAAATATCTGGTTACCGGTGCAGCTGGCTTTATTGGTATGTACACCGCTAAGCGCTTGTTGGAAGAAGGTCATCAAGTAGTGGGCTTGGATAATTTAAACAATTATTACGAGCCCGCATTAAAAGAACATCGATTAGCACAACTGACCCCCTACGATCACTTTGTCTTTAAGAAGCTGGATCTGGCCGATCGCGATGGCATGGCTAATTTGTTTAGGGAAGAGCAGTTTACTCACGTCATTCATCTAGCGGCACAAGCAGGCGTGCGTTACTCGATTGAAAATCCCTTTGCTTACGTCGATAGTAACTTAGTTGGTATGATGACTATTTTAGAAGGTTGTCGTCATAATAAAGTAAAACATCTAGTTTATGCCTCTTCCAGCTCCGTTTATGGAATGAATGATAAAGTTCCTTTTAGTGAAGAAGATCAGGTAGATAATCCTGTTTCTCTGTACGCGGCCACCAAAAAGTCGAATGAATTAATGGCCCATAGCTACGCTAAGTTGTACAAGCTTCCCGTCACTGGACTACGGTTTTTTACGGTATATGGCCCAGCAGGTAGGCCTGATATGGCGCCTTGGTTGTTTACAGAAGCTATTCTTAATGATCAGCCGATCAAAGTATTTAATCATGGCAAAATGATGCGAGATTTTACTTATATAGACGACATAGTTGAAGGTGTTGTTAGGATTAAAAATAAAGCGCCAAGAGGTTCTATTCCTTATCAGATTTTTAATATTGGCAACAATGAACCCATAGAACTATCACGCTTTATTCAGGCCATAGAATCGGCTTGTGAAAAAACGGCTGAAAAAATAATGTTACCCATGCAACCAGGTGATGTAGAACGTACTTATGCCGATACGGAGCGCTTAGAAAGCGCAGTCGATTATAAGCCTCACACCGAAATAGAAGATGGCATTCAAAAGTTTGTGGATTGGTACAAAGAATACAAAGGTTTAGCATGATAAAAATTGCAATTGCGGGCACCGGATATGTTGGTTTATCGAACGCTGTATTATTAGCTCAACACAATAAGGTTGTCGCCCTAGACTTGGTTGCTAAAAAAGTAGAGTTGATAAATCAGCGCCAAACGCCTATTGAGGACTCAGAGATTCAAGAGTTCTTATCCAATAAATCCTTAAACCTGCGAGCAACCTTAGACAAAAATGAAGCGTATGCCGATGCTGAGTTTGTCATAGTTGCGACACCGACAAATTATGACTCGCATACCAATTACTTTGATACCAGCAGTGTGGAAGCTGTGGTATGGGATGTAGCAAAGATTAACCCAAAGGCTACGGTTGTTATTAAATCTACAGTTCCCGTAGGTTTTACAGCTAAATTACAAGAAGCTTTAAAGCGCCAAAGCTCAACGCTGAAAGTATTATTTAGTCCTGAATTTCTACGTGAAGGCAAAGCGTTATATGACAACCTGTACCCATCACGAATTATAGTCGGTGACACGAGTGAAGAAGCCAAAACCTTTGCGTTGTTGTTACAACAAGGGGCAATCAAAAAAGATATTCCTACCTTGTTTATCAATAGCACAGAAGCCGAAGGGGTTAAATTGTTCTCTAATACCTACTTAGCAATGCGTGTTGCATATTTTAATGAGTTAGATAGCTACTGTGAGGTAAATGGGCTTAATGCAAAAGAAATTATTGAGGGTGTAGGGCTAGACCCTCGCATAGGTAACCACTACAACAACCCGAGCTTTGGTTATGGCGGTTATTGCTTACCTAAGGACACGAAACAATTGTTGGCTAATTATGATCAAGTGCCTAACAATATTATTCAAGCTATCGTGGATGCCAATCGTACCCGTAAAGACTTTGTTGCAGACAGTATTGTTAAACAGCTTACGAAAACGAGTAACAATTCGACACAAGTTCCTGTCGTAGGTATTTACCGTTTAGTGATGAAAGAAGGATCAGATAACTTCAGAGCGTCTGCTATTCAAGGAATAATGAAACGTATAAAAGCCAAAGGGATAGAAGTGGTTGTATATGAACCGGTTTTAAAGGAGAGTCACTTTTTTAACTCTCGAGTGATAACGGATTTAAATGAGTTTAAGGCTGCTAGCCAAATAATAGTTGCTAACCGCCTTAATGAAGACCTAATAGATGTAAAAGACAAAGTTTATACTAGAGATATATTTCAGAGCGATTCTTAATTTAATAAGCTTTTATACCAGTCTAAGGTGTTTTCCACTGTTGCTTCAGCGCTAAACACCGAGTACATACGTTCTAGAGCTGTGGCAGCACGCTTCTTCGACTCTTCAGGCTTTTGAAAAGCTTGAGATATCGCAGCTGTTAATTGTTCGGCCTTACCTTGTTCAACCAGTAATCCAGTTTCGTTATTTAGCACTATTTCTGGTGTGCCACCAGCATCAGTGGCGACAACGGGTGTTTCAACACACATTGCTTCCACCACCACACGCGGTAAACCCTCGCCACTTTGAGACGCAGAAACTAATATATCTGAAGCGCGTATCACTTCAGTGGGGTTATTAATATAACCTGTAAAATGGACTCGCTCAGGGTGCTTACACTGTTTGGCTCTTTCTCTTGCCTGCTTATTTTTTTCAATACCACCTATTAAAAGAAGGTGCGCATTAAGCTCTGAAGGAAGTGCGTCAAAAGCATCCAAAAGCGTAGGTACGCCTTTGTTGGCACTGTTTCTACTAATACAACTTAAAACCTTTGAACCACTGGGCACATTGTATTGCGATAAATCTGCTGGATCACCTGCATACCATTCCGGTTTATGGCCTTTATAAATAGTTTTAAGTTTGTGAGGAGGTATGTGTAGCCATAAAAAGCGTGATTTCAGCATGGCTTTCTTAACGGCATCTGCTACACAAAATATTCCATCTAAGCGAGGGTTTAAAAAAGTAATCCAGTTCTCAGGTTGGTGGTAACCCATATTAGTCGTTACACCACGATATCCTAAAATTTTAGCATTATGTTGTTTACCAGCGCGTAAGGTACAACCAAGAGCATGCGAACTATCAAAGGCGTGAACTATGTCATAGTTATTTGAATAAAGCTCATGCTTTATTTTATCAGTGCTGTCTTTATCAAAACGGCTTTTAACATTTAATTCAATTAAAGTGACACCAGATGCTTGAAGTAGAGGGTAGTTTCTTCCTTCAGGATGTGACATTACTGTCACATCGATCAGTTTAGATAAACCTATAAATAGTTCGGCACTCGGTCGATCGCACTTATGAGTAACAAATAATATTTTCATATGGTTTTTACAGAGAATGTTAGTCTTAAATTGAAAGCATACTAACATATAAAAATATATACTTTTGAAAATAAGGAGTTATTAAAATAGGAAAGTGCGTTATATTAGTACTTTCAGTTAACCATAGGTAATAAAAGCATCACAATTAAGCTCTGGAGAAAATTCAATATTTTAATAAAGAACAGATAGTTAAAAGCGCCAATACCCTAGCTTTTTTCGTTCTTTCAAGTTGCGAATAAAATTAATAGGCTTTCTTTTAAGCCCTTGACGCCCTAAAGCTATACTTTCATCAATAGCCTCTAAAACACGCTCACTTGAGTTGCCATCTCGATAAGGATGGATATGATCTCCCGCCTTTTTTATTCTTTTTAATAGTTCGTTAGGATAAGAGAGTGCTTTCTCAAGAGCGGTTTCGAGATGCTCTTTTTCCTCAATATTTAATAAATAGGATGTGTCACCCACTGTACGGTTACGGAAACTGACAATAGGCTTTCTTTGCAACATAAACATCAACATAACCGATGAGGTGTCACAAACCAGGACATCAGCTTGTTTAAGCAAAGGAGTGACATCATCTGTTTCTATAAACTTTAGACACTCGTTTTGTATAGCTTTATAGTCAGCTACTGTTTTTTTATCCATTAATGGATGAAACTGCACTAGCCAATTCCACTTTCTTGTATCTCTTAGTTCTTTAACAGTGCTTAACAAATGACGTGCACAGCTTAATGACTGAGTGAAAGTCGAGCAAAGCAATATAACAGGCTTATCATTATTAAAATATAATTGTTCAGAAGCGTCATTAAACAATGGGTCTAGTGTTGGCCAACCTGTTTCAGCAACTCTAAAATAACCGTGTTTTTCTGCACGCTTTTGAAAGCCTGCTGTTGTTGCAGGGCCTTGGGTGCAGTAAAGGTCATAGCAGCCACGAATGTTAAAGTGTCCGCGGTCATCGGTTCTGGTAGCTTTAGCAACATTGAAGCCATGAAAAATATCTACTTTCAAACCAGGAATAAAGCTTGGTACTGTGTTGCCAGGTGCTATTACAACATCAGGCTTCCAATTAATTATTTCATCCACCTCCCTTAAGCGTAGCTCTGTAGCAGATAAGTAATCAGAGTTAATCTTCTTGCCTGCTAAAAACCAGCGTACTTCTCCACCACGTTTTAAAATAGCCGCTTGGACAGGTCTTAAAATTGAGTAGGCATAATTTTGCTCTGCGTATAGCAAGTATTTTTTATTATTCATAGCTAATTACAAATATCACCTTGCCACAGATTACCTAGCCATAGGTCATACTCTATTGACGAAAACTTGTCGTAGCCGGAACCGTCTGCAAAAGTGAATTCACCAAATCTTATTTCACCATTACTGTTGTACAAATCAATCCTGACATAGCTAAATGGTTCTGCAAGTTGCTTAGCAATGTGAAGCATTTCTTTATAGTTTTTAGGTTCTTCAATGGCTGTTTTAATGCAAGGGTAACCTTGAGTCATCGGTATCCAGTTCAATTGCTCATCAAAAAATGAGCAGTGGGCGTTTCTACCACGCTCAAAAATAGCACAGAGTATAACAACAGGACTTTGGCCATCCCTGTTAAAAACATGAAACTTATAATCAGTCAAATCACCAAGCTCACCAGGGTTAATGTTTTCTTCAAATAAAACCATAGGCTTGATATCGCTATACCAAGGCTCGCCTCTACGCTTACCAAAGTCTCTAAGTAATTGCTTATTTAAATCATCACAAAGTAGGCTTATTTTTTCTTTGCTCGTACTCTTGTCAACAAAATAGACATGTCCTGAGTTGTGATTTGCTTTCACAACAAAGGAGTCATATTTGTCTAAATAACTTTCAACATCAGTTGTTTTTATTTTCTCTGTAATAAATAAAGTTTTGGTAATGTACTTTTCACCGATTTTATCTTTAACATAGTTCTTTACTTTAATTTTATCAGAGCACAGCGTGAACAGGCTGTTTTTTGTAAAAAACTTTCTATAATTAAGTTTTTCATTAAATGTTTTAGGGTTGTGCAGATTAGGAAAGTAGTGATTTCTTTTAAGGAATTTAAGGTAAAAAGAAATTCGCTCAAATATTGATATGTTTTTCATTTCATTCTCATAATATAATTTCACATTAGCCCGTTAACTGAGCGCTGTTCAGTTTGTTTTTTTATACTGCTGATCGTCGTTTGAAATTAAGCTTGGAGTATTTACACCACGTTTAATATCACGGACTTACACTTGAATTCCTATTTATTTCTAACTTAACTCTTAGCACTTACTATCTAGATTTTTATACTATAAAATTCTTCTAAACACTTCCACTGACTAACATTTAAGTCTTTTTTGATATTGTCATCACCTAAAGCAAATTTTTGTGAGCCAATAATAGGCGTAGGTTTAGGTTGAGGGTTTTCTGAACGCCTCACTTCAGTACCTTGCAGGTGCGCCATGGCTTTAAACCATAGGTCATCAGCCTTAGGAGTAAGTTTTAGAAAAAGTTTTTCGTTAGTGGTGTCTTTATATAAAGAATTAGGTGGGTACAGTACACCCCCATAGCCAATAAAAAGAAGATTGCCACTACTTTCACCGGGTTTCACATCAGGAGACCATTGTTTGTAAGGTAATAGAGTGCCATTGGAGTCACGTGTTAACAGTCTACATTCGTGAGCAATAATATCTTCTGGATATTTTTCATGGGTTGCATATAAGCGCTCTAACCAAGTCTCTTCGTACATTAAATCGTCGTCAGACGTAACAATAATAGAATCGGGATATTTTTTTATAGAGTGAATAAGCTTTCTATGCGAGCAAGTTAGTCTAACGTAATTAATTTCAAAACAGTCAGATTGTAAACCGCTAAGAGTCTTTGGAAGTTTATTTTTCAGGTCCTCATGTAGCCATAAAATAATTTTCTTGGGGACTACGGACTGGGCTAGCAGGCTACGAATTGTTAAATGAATTGTTCCAAGTCTGCTGGGAATTGAAGTTAAAGAAACAACAATAGGCACTGTAGGCAAAGAACCATCTTGGTTGTAAGGTCGGTTAAAACGTAGTTTTAAAGACTGCAAAAAGGATGGAATATATTCTTTAAATTTCATTGAATTCTTTATAAGTATTGTGATAGACCGAGTCTTGCTTTGATACGCTTATGCTTCTTTGTGTCATCACGAATAGCACGACTGTTAGCAAGCATTTCTGGTGTAACATATCCACGTTTGTGATCTAGGTGTACGCAGATAGTAGAGTATCTAATGCGTTTAGATTTTAAGCCAAGGTGTAACAACCTATCTCCAAACTCACAGTCCTGACCACCATACTGCATCATTTCCTCAAAGCCATTGACAGCTAAAATATGCTCTTTATAGCAAGAAGCGTTATGTCCGTTCCATGTTTTTCTAGCAGGGCTGATCAAGTTTAAAAAACTAGCCCAGGCCCCTTGTGAAGTCAGCTTCATGAACTTGTGTGTTTTTTTCATGCCTTGCTGTTCAAGCCATTCTGTTTGAAACGGGCTTTGCTTAATGATGTCTTCTTCTGAGATCTTCAGGCTAATATCCATAGGAAGTTTAAAATAGCCGCCTGATAAATAAGAATTTTTTTCTGATAGCAGAACGTGTTTTTCAACAAAGTCGTTTCTTGGAATGCAGTCACCGTCAGTAAAAATAAGATAGTCACCCTGTGCGGCAAGAACAGCTTTATTCATAATCTTACATTTTTGGAAGCCATTGTCTTCATGCCAAATATGTTGAATAGGAACCGGTGAGTTGAGCTTCATCTCGTTAATTAGCTGAGCGGTTGATTCTTTAGAGCCGTCGTCGGCAATGACTATCTCGAAGTCCTGATAAGTCTGGTTGAAAAAACCAATTAGTACTTTTTCTAACCATTTTGGGGAGTTGTAGGTAGTGAAGACCACACTAACTTTCATGATGAATGGACTCTCTTTTAATAGTGTGCTGATATTTCCATATATAGCTAACAGCAATGGCTGTGACTATAGAAATTAGGTAAGAGCCTGTCCAATAGAAGAAATAAGATTCAAACAAGTTAACGACAGACCAGTAAACGAAGAATAGGGCTAAGAAGAAGAAAATATCTTTTGGTACCACATCGTTTTTATATGCTTTCCATAGGTTTAAGGCGATCCAAATGGCAAGTGTAGTAAATATAAGAAACCCTAAGACTCCGTAACGCACTAACATTTCCACGTAACTACTGTGCATATGACCAAAAGAAGAAGAGTACGTTCCTTTTAACCACTCAGTGTTTTCAGCGACTACCTCACCTCCACGACTTCCCCAGCCGATCAAGGGGCTTTTTTTAAGCCATTGCCAACCCGCTACCCATGAATTTGCGCGTGCGCCAACACTCGTATTGCCTATGCTTTTAATATCTCCATTCCATAAGCTTGAAATTCTCGACTCTTCACTGGTGATTTTGACGATACTTTTTTGACCAATAGAGGCGAGAGCGATAATTAAAACTAAACCAATCATTATTACGCTGAGCTTGCTCTTAGCTGTACTGCCCTTCATTGAAAGAATTATGTAGCTCAAGAGAGCAATTGCCAAGGCAAGTGTTATAGCCCTTGTTTGGGTCATATAGACAGCAGCACTAGATGCTAATATAAGAACTATAAGAAAAACTAAAGGCACATGACTTTTATTTTTAAAGGCTCTTTTTATGAAAACAAGGCTACCAATTAATACTGAGCCAAATAACATAGCTGTATGCTGAGCATTTTGAATATTAAAATCTATTCTATGTCCTTGTAGTCCAAGCTTTAACTCAGTAGTACCACCACCAAGTACCCAAGGCGTCAGTAGCAAACTAATGGATGCTACCGTAAGCATTATAAAAACTCTTTTAGAATTACCGTTAAGAAAAAAAGCAATCACCAAGAAGATGAAGAAACGTGTTAGTTGGTGTATCTCGGGTCTTTTATAGAATAGCTCAGGGTAAGTTAAATGACCAATGTACCAAGAGATGCCAGAGTATGCTGCTGCCACAAAAAGCATTAGCGTAGGCAGAGATTTACGTTCTTCTTTAGCGAAGATGAAAAAATAGATAACGACAACAAACAATAATGGTTCTATTTGTTTAAAAGCATCATAAAAAGTGATCTTCATACCGGCATAAGCAAGACATACCAAAGCGCACAAAGCATAAAAAAAACTTTTTGTTTTCTGCTGAGCTGGCATTGTGATATTCATTAAAAAGCCCTTATATAGCCTTAGTCTTTGCAATTACTTGGTCTATGGTGATTCTTTTCATAGCCATCTTGTCTTTCACTCGAGTCCGCCAGTTTACTTGATCTACTGTTTTGCCTGTTTCAGCAAATAAAGCTTCATCATATACGCTAATAACTTTATCTAGATCATTATAAGGGCCAGTGCGTAGAGGTGTTTGTGCAGCATAAAGACCAATGACTGGTGTGCCTACCATGGTTGCCATGTGAGCAGGGCCAGTATCGGGTGCCACCACTAGTCGTGCGCATTGTAACAGAGCTAGCAGTTGTGAGAGAGTGGTTTTTCCTACTAGGTTTGCGTCTACACGTGACGTTAGGTTTATAATTTCTTGTGCTAACTCGATCTCATTTGGTGCTGGGCTGCCAATGAGAATAATTTTCATACCTTGTTGGTGTATGTACTCTATTAGTTGGACATATCCCTCTGTGGTCCAGTTGCGCTCAGGTTTGCTGGCAGACGGACATAAAATAAACAATGGGCGTTCATCTAAATGCTGTTTGGCCCATTGCAAATCTTTTTCAGGTGCACTGACATCCCAAGTGGGTTTGGCGGCGGGCAGCCCTAGAGCGGGGGCGAAATCCATAAAGCCTTCAGCAACGTGAATGCCAGAGCCAACCGGAGATTTTACATGGGTAAACAACCACTGTAGCTCCCGTGCCCGTTGATAACCAAAGCCTATCTTCTTTTTAGCCGGAATAAACAGGCTAACAAGGTTTGCCCGCATATTGGCTTGCAGGTGCAGTAGAACATCAAATTTTTGGCCATGCATTTGTTGGCGAAGTTGCTTAAAAGCGGCTCGCCCTTGTTTTTTATCGAAAATAACGAGCTTAACCGTTGGTAAAATAGCACTAATCAGCTGGGCCTCGATTTTACCGATGACCCAGGTAATTTTTGTGTTCGGCCAATGTTTTTGGATGTGTTGGACTAGGGCTACTGCATGACAGGAATCGCCAATTTCAGATAAGCGCAAAAGGCAAATACTATTAGAGGTTTGTGATTCAGACATAACATAAAAGCCTAAAAGGTCACA
>CALJVD010000068.1 GCA_937974825.1 uncultured Oceanospirillaceae bacterium
AAACGTCCAGCTTACTCCCCTATTTCCACCAGCGCATTTGGTAATAATTGTTGATAACGCTTTTGCAGTTCTTGTTTGGCGGTTTGTTCGCCGTGGACTATGCGTATGTGTTTGGGTTTGTGGCGCATGCGTTTGACGAAGTTAATTAGGTCTTTTTGGTCGGCGTGGGCGCTGTAGCCGCTGAGGGTGTATACGCCGGCTTTGATGTCTATTTTTTGGCCGTCGAGGTTTACGTAGCCGCCTTTGGGGCCGTAGGTTTGGATGTCGCGCCCGGGTGTTCCTGCGGCTTGGTAGCCAACGAAGAGTACGTCTGTGCGTTCGTCAGCTAGTAAGGCTTTTAGGTAGTTGACGATGCGGCCACCGCTGCACATGCCACTGGCGGCAATGACGATGGCGGGCCTGCCGGTTTTGCCGAGGTATTCAACGGTGTTGAGGTGGTCTTGGTGGCTATTGATGGTAAGCAGTTGTTCAAATGAAAGTGGGTGTCTGCCTGCAATAACCTTGCGTCTGGCTTCTGCGTCCCATAAGTTTTTAAGTTCACGATAGCTTTGGGTGAATTCTGCCGCCAGTGGTGAGTCGATGATGATGTCTAGGTGCTCCCATACTTTTTCTTTGCCTTGGAAGCCTTGTTTGCTCACTTGGTGAATGATTTCTTCTAATTCGTACAGCAGTTCTTGCGTACGACCAATAGAGAACGCCGGTATCAGTACCGTGCCTCTGTTCTCGAAGCACTTTTCTATAATTCTTTTTAGTTGTAAACGACGGTTGGCGCGGGTGTCGTGCAGTTTGTCGCCGTAGGTGCTTTCTATTATTAGGGTGTCGCAGCGGTACGGTGATTTTGGTGCCGGTAATAGTGGCGAGTATGGTGCGCCTAAGTCGCCCGAGAAGATGACGCGTTCTTTGTGTACGTCGAATTCGACATAGGCCGAGCCAAGGATATGCCCTGCTGGGTGAAACTTCGCCCGTAGTTTGTGGTTTTCTGCGCCTTGAATATCGAACCATTGTTTATAAGGTACGGCGATTAAGCGTTCTTTGAGTAAATTGAGTGTGGAGTTAATAACGCTTTCATCACGGGTTATGCCTACTTTGATGGCGTCTGCCAGTACCAATGGTAGTAAGTGAGCAGTTGCTTCGCTGGCGTAGATTGGGCCTTTGAAACCGGCGGCGAGTAAGTAGGGAATGCGGCCAACGTGGTCTATGTGACAATGGGTGACGACTAAGGCTTGAATGCCGTCTAGCGGGAATTCAATGATGAGTGGGTTTTCGTGTGTGCTTTTGTTGTCGTCTATTTCTGCGCCTTGGAATAAACCGCAGTCTATGAGTACTGAGCAATCGGCATTTAGTTTGAGTTGGTGGCATGAGCCAGTAACGCCGGTGACAGCACCGTGGTGTAAGATTTCAAACATGTAAGTTCCTTTTTAGTGAAGCGTCGTCCTGGTTGTTTTGTTGTATGAGTGTAATAAGCCTGTTTGGGAAAGTGAAGTGGGTGGGGGTAGTGATTAATGGTGAATTTTTAATGATTAATTGTGAATGGATTTTTGCGGCGGTGATGGTTGTATGGGTTTTTGTAGGGGCGCTTTGTAAGCGCCCGTGGCGTTGAAAACGCCTTAATTGTTATGTTGCAGCTTGCGCTGCGTTCTTCGTGGCCGTGCCACGTTTCTTTGCGGGG
>CALJVD010000069.1 GCA_937974825.1 uncultured Oceanospirillaceae bacterium
ATCAGATCTGGTGACTGGAGTTCAGACGTGTGCTCTTCCGATCTAATAACTTGGGTAGATGACATCAAGTTGTATGGGTTATTGATTGGATCAGAGGTATCACCGTATGAAAGACCACTAATGCTAACTGCACCGTCTAGCGCTTCAACATCTAAATTTGTGATTGCTGAAGTACTACTAGTAACGATTGCAATATTACCGTCAGCTTTTGACACGTCTACTTGTTTACCATCGATATCGTATGCTGTCATACTTGCTGCACGCGTGCTGTTAGCACCCTGCAAGTTTAGAATATGTGCTTCAGAACCACCTTCAAGCATAATCATATCTAAGTTAGACACCAAGCTAACAGTTGCATCGCCAGCGGCATTCTGTAAGTTAACAGAACCAACCTGGATGCGTTTACCTGTTACAGGTCTTACAGCACCACCGAACCCATCAATCTGCACAGATTTGGTAATCAAGTCACCATCTTCATTGATATCAATTGTTTGGCGACTGGTACTGTCTGCAGCTGTGTTTGTAAGTGGATTCCAACCTTGGATTCTGATACCGTTGCCTTGACCATCAACATCACCATTGATTAGTAATGAACCGCCGCCAATGTCATTAGGATTGGTTGAATCAACAGTGTCAGTGTACTGAATAGAACCAATGGTAATACCAGTCTGATCTAAAGTTGTTTCAATCGTAACACCCGCTTGACCAGTCATTTCTGACAAGGTTGCGTCATCTAGAGCTTCCATCGCATTTACGCTTAGGAAAGGAACTGCAGCGATTGCTACTGCTAAAGCTGACTTTTGAAATAATTTCATGTGCACACTCCTAGTTTTATTATTTGTCGGGCTGTTGCATGGCCCTATTGCACTTAAGTACTGGGGAGCTCCCCATATCCATAATCTTGCTGGATGCAAAACTAATGAATTCTTTTATTAGATTTATTTTGGCGCTCTAGTTATGTACTTCGTTACTAGTCATGCCTTCGTGGACATTAATTTAAAGACTCTGGCAGAGGTTGTCTACCCCTTTACTAACATTCAGTTACAATACGCTTACAATTCACCGCTTTTTTAAGCTTGATTTTGTTATGATTTTAAATAAATTACTTACAAATCAATAACTTACAATTTTTATCTAAATTAAAGTTGGCTCATTATGTTACATAGAAAGTTAAACTACTCGGCTTATAAACTTAGTGAGCTCTGCCATTTACTGCCTTCACCGGCGCTATTATGGGCGGGTGATAAACAGCAGGCAGTATTGGCTTTTAACCCTATTAACCGCATGTTGTGTTTTACTCTTACCGACCTACAGGCCTTGGTAGACCAGGGTTTAGCACCCTCTAACATAACCCATAACAATTCTAATTCTTTTAATACAGAAAACAATCAATCAACCAAAAACGCCTCAAAAGGTTGGCAGAGTTTTAAAACGGGCTGGTTAGGGTATTTTTCGTATGAAGCGGGTCATGCGCTTGTCACTGTTACCAACCGTAACACCGACGCTCCATTGGCGGAGTTTTTTGAGTACGCGTTTTCTATTCAGTTGGATTTTAGCACCGACAGCTGTGAGCTGGTGCACCGTTCTGAGGTGAAGGTATCTGAGGTTATTGCACAGTTAGATGCCTTGTTAAGCTCTGACTTTCATTCTAACAACAACCAACTTAACCAGTCTCTACCAACGGCAAAGCCTGCTCTAAAGCAATGGTCACCGGCTTGGAGCGCTGAGCAATACGAGCATGCCTTTAATAAGGTACAAGGCTATTTAAACGCAGGTGATTGTTATCAGGTGAATTTGGCGATGCCTTTTTCTAATTCCGCCGATATGCGCAACCACAGCCCCCTGCCCTTGCTGCGTAATTTTAACCCTGCCTTTGGTGGTTATTTAAAAACAGATTATTTGTCTTTATACAGTGTTAGCCCAGAGCGTTTTATCTGCATTGATGGTGACCGCATAGAAACGCGCCCCATTAAAGGGACGGTTGCTAGAGGCGCAACCACAGAAGAAGACGAAGCCAATAAAGCCTGGCTAGCGGGGAGTAAAAAGAACCAAGCTGAAAACCTAATGATTGTCGATTTACTGCGTAACGACCTAAGTCGTTATGCCCTTCCCCATTCGGTTAAGGTAGAGAAACTATTTAATATAGAAACCCACGCTAACGTACATCATATGGTCAGTACCATTAGTGCCATTAAACGCCCTGACATTAGCACTGCTAAGGTAATTATTAACGCCTTACCGGGTGGTTCTATTACCGGCGCACCTAAAAAACGTGCCATGGAGATAATAGATGAACTCGAAGCCGGTGTGCGTGGGCCATACTGTGGGGTAATGGGTTTTTTTGATGATTCTGGTTTTGTAGATTTCAATATTTTAATTCGTACAGTGGTTGCTAAAGAAACCGGAGCGCAATGCTGGGCCGGTGGTGGCGTGGTGTTGGACTCTACCTGCGAAGAAGAATGGCAAGAACTGCATGTGAAAGTAGCGAGGATATTAGAGCAGTTTGAATTGTGAA
>CALJVD010000070.1 GCA_937974825.1 uncultured Oceanospirillaceae bacterium
GTATACCAAAAATCGGCTGCAGATTCTTGCGACAAGTCCTCGCCTGGCTGGTAAACCTTTACTGTCGCTCCATCTCCGATAGAGGCTACTGGAGTCCCACCGAAACGAATATCACCAAGGGGTACGCGGTATTCACCAACCCCAACGCACAGAAGCATCTCTGTCCAGTGGTCTTTTTTATTCTCAAAATATCTGCGCAGCGGTACCAAGATATCAGGATAAACCTTCATGCGACCAAAAAGCTCTCTAACTGGCTCACCATACTTAACTTGGTTACCCTGAACCATAGACAGGTCAATATCATTACCACGGTCAGCAGTTGCCATGTTTTTCGGTTTAGCGGTGTTAAACCCAAGCAGTTTAAAAACAGGCTTTAGAATCGACTGTACCGCACTGCCTTTTGGTATAAAGAAGCAATCAATGTCACCATCAATAACATCCGATAATGGCTGGCTGTAACTCACCTTATCGCTATTCGGGTCAAATCCTTGCACGTTATCTGACAGCCAGTCCTGCAGAACTACGCCTGCGGGAACATCATAAACAGCATCAGGCTCTTGCGAGAAAGCGCTCCAATAGAAATTAAGCTTGTGCGTGCGTGTGATAGACAACTGTTTCGTACTCATCATTAAATTCTTCCAGTGCTAGCATTCTAGGGCCAGTGTCGGGAGTAGTTTCAAGCACCATTAGCACGCCATTATAATCAATCACAATGCCAACATGAGCGCAGGCATCACCTGTTACAGCTTCGGCAATCGCCCCGTGTTCTGCCTCGGACTCTACTAGATGCTCTGTAACTCGCTTGCGTGCCTTGGTCTTGCCGTACAGTGACTCTGCATTCAATCCACCGAGACTAGGCAGCATAACACCGTGAATCTCGTTAAAAACGTATCTCACAAGCCCCCAGCAATCCCAGTGAGGATAGTCGCGACCGCCATTAACGTACTCGCTGCTGAGAATCATTGATACATCAAGCATGGCGCAGTATCCGCATTATACGTTAGTCGGTTGAAGTTAGTGCCCAGCATGTCGTTAAACCCAGCAGTTACCTGTACTTGCATACGATCAATGCGAACTGATTTAACTGTTGCTTTTAGCGTGTTGCTAGCTTGCCGATCCTTTCTCGATGCAAGATAAAACCGAGTAAGAACCTCAATCTTAGCCCCCGCACTCACCGCATCATCAATGCGCTGTTGAGCCTCACCCGTGACGTTCTGCAGGACAAACTGCACGGACTGTGAGCCTCGGTTATCGCGCTTTGGCTCCTGAACTGCTATATCCGTAGGCAGAAACAACTGCATTCGTCCCGATTCGTTAGTGTATAAGGATTGCTCTACGAAGCCGTTACACATGCGGATTGAATCAGACCATGCTGAGCACTTAAGCTCGACCGTTTCAATCATAATGTCGCTTGTATCGCCAGCGTAGGCTTTACTCAATTCTGCAATCATGCTAAAGGCCACTGATCGTTAACGATTAAATCCAAAAGTGAAGCGCCAGCAATGTACTGCGGGAACTCACCCCACCCGTCAAAGCTGGAATCGTAAACTGGTAGCACTTCAAGTTCTGCTGTTACTCTCCATATATCTGGACCAACTTTATTTGGACCAGAATACGTCTCAGTAAATCTTGCACGCCGATCGCTCAGCCCATCAGAAAAACGAAGCGGCATGATGAACCAATCCGCCCCAGCGTTGATTGCATCCCGAACGAAGAACTCAAAAACAAGCGCATCACGACCTCTTAGTGTAAATGTTGCTCTGACAATCGTTGGGGTAACTTCAAACGCTCTGCGTTGTCGCGCCAATCCTGACTTCATATCAGTTCGGATAAGACGCTCTGTTATCTTGTTTCTGCGCGATGCCACAAGCGGCAACGGCAGCTCTTTAGGGTATCTAACCATTACACACCTGCTCGCTGTAAACC
>CALJVD010000071.1 GCA_937974825.1 uncultured Oceanospirillaceae bacterium
CTGCATCAGCAAAGAGGAAGTCGATGGCCAGTGGCACTTGGCCTGCCTCAGGAGCGAAAATAGGATAAACCGAACTGGTCGGCCCATATTGAACGCCCTCGTTTATAATTTTATTGTCGTATTTATCTGTGGTGCTGACGTTACAGCCAGCTAGACTCACCACCGCTGCGGCAATGGCCATGCTAAGAAGGGTCTTCTTTACCATTTTGCTACCTACTATTTGTTATGGTTATTAATTAGTGCATTAAACTTTGGGGCTCAGGCAGTCCTTTCCCAAAAGAATTAGTATGACTATAAACGCCCCTAGAATCGCACTCATCACTCTAAAGTATGATTCATACAATTAACTGCACTGTTTTTGTTTCAGCTTGTAACAAAGAATAGCACTATTAAATTGATTTGTTTAACTTTTTAAGTTGCCTGCAAAAACTCTAGTGCTTTTTTATTAGCTGTCTTTTTTGTTAATAAAATTGAAACTCCCTGCGAGTGCAGGGAGCGTGGGTTATTACTTACTTTCTAACTGTATAACTTCTCCAATTTTATTGGCAGCTATAGCTTCTTTGGTGAAGACCACATCACGCCACTCTAAGTCACTGTACTTTTGAGTTTGGTCTTCAAAGTAGTCAGACTGTGGGTCATGAGACTGACCGTAACTTAGGAACATTTTAGCTTGTGGGCCGTTCTCGTCATACTTTAGCGCCATTACATAGCTGGAGCCGTAGTTAACACGGTAAGCAGCATCGCCTTCAACACAAGTTAAAGGTGAAGGCTGCAGCCCTTCACACCCACTACCTACCTCAACAGTAGCTAAAACAGAAGTTGAGCGCGAAGAAGTTGAACCCTCTGCCATATTGAAAACACCTTCATAGGAATTCGCGCCCGAAATCGGAATTGCTTCGTGGCCTTTTGCTTTTGTAACGTATTGGATATCACCAAGCTTGGCATCCAAAGCGATACCTGCAGCCGCCAAACGGTTTTTAACAGCCGCTAAAGCTTTTAATATAGGGTCAGCATTTGCATTACTATGCTGTGGGGCTAAACCGGAAGGCGTAGTAGCTGGGCGAACCCTAACAAAGGAATTCGCAAATAAAGCGTCACTTAAGCCACGGTGTCCGCTCACTTTAAATTCAGCTAAAAACTCACGCATAATATGTGCACCAGCACTATTAACGTTATATGTGCCGTCCCAAGCATCAAGCGCTGCACACAGAGCGGTTAGGTCTTCAGAAAAGCCTGCAGCTGAAGCACCATCACAACGCTGTACCAATTCGGTGCGAAAGCTGCCTGCAAACAATGAACCGTTATGGCTAAGGACTTCCTGCAGGCTTTCCATGGTAAATTTACCATCGGCATCAGCCAAATTATTTTCAGAAGTACCGCTAACTAATTGTGCGTTATAACGAGTACGCGGGCTAAGCACGGTGTCGTCTGGGCCGTACATATAGCTGTAGCCTTTCAACGGGTTTTCAACGTTGCTTAACCAGTAGCTGCTATTGGCATTAAACACATAGTCTTGTGTCGTTCTTTGCGGTGCTTTTTTGAAGGGCACTAAACCAGGTGCGCCGGCATCGCCTGTGTCTTTCCACTCATAAATGGAGTTGTTACCTGGTAACAGCACGTTACCTGCACCGTCTTGCCAAATTGGCTCTAACATTTTGGTTTGTGAAGCAACACGCCAGTAGTTTTCTGCAGCCGAGTTTAGCTGTGGTACTTGGGTGCCGTCTATGTAGGAAGCATTACCTTCTTTATCAATCATCAGGGTATTTACCCAAGGCAGCGCTTGATGAGTCTCGAAAGCGGCAAAGAACTCTTTAGTGCTTTTAGCTTTGTTCATGGCTATCCACTGGTCAAGCATACGCACGTTACCGGCTGTGGCATCACGGTAGCTAATAGCTGACTGTTCAGACCAGCCTAACGCAGGTGACATTGAAGCTAAGTTAACAATGGGGCCAAAGTGACTGAAATATACTTTTTGCTTGTGTTCAAAAATACTACCCTCAGGGGTTTTTACCTGAACAGTCACTTCTTTACTGGTCATTTTACGTGGTTCGCCATCGTAAATGTAAGTAGTGTGGGTTTCATCTGTAGGGTCGAGCGTTAACTGATACAAAGTAAAACGCTTAGACTGAGAAACCGTATGCGTCCAACCTAGGTTTTCGTTAAAACCAATCACTACGCTGGGTAAACCAATCATGCCAACGCCAGTTACGTTTAACTCACCTGGAATGGTTAGATGTTGTTCGTAAAAGCGTAGCTCACCATCCCATGGGAAGTGAGGGTTACCAATAAGTAAAGAATTTGCATCTTTCACTTTGTTTTTACCCAAAGCCCAGCCATTACTGCCAATACCTTCAGAGGTCAGTACCATTTTAGGGTCAAGCTGAACCTCGCTTAAGGAAGTCATAATTGCTTTAGCCAACTGAATATCTGCAGCAGCCTTAGCGTCTAACTTGTTATTTAGAGTTTTTAATTTTGCGCTGGCTTGCTGGTTAACTGGTGGCTGCGCTGCTGCCATAGCACCTAAGAAGTTACGCGCACTGGCCAGGCCGGCTAGGTCTAAATGGTAGGCCAACAAGTCTTGTGCGGTAATTGGGGTGACCCACTCTGCACCAGCGCAAGGTGTGGGATAGTTAACTGCACCACCGCGCTCGTCTAATGACTGGTTAAAGCCTTTGGCATAACCTTCCATAATGTCTTGAACGTCGTTTGAAAGCTTACCGTACAGTTTGGTGGCTTGGGTAGGTAAATCCAGTGCTTTATAACCGACATCACTGCCAATGTTTTCAGTGGTGCCACCAAAGTACAATGCCTTTTCACCTCTTAGCTTCATTATCTGTTCAGACAATGTACACATATTTTCCTTGGCCTGAGCATAACCTATACCAAAGCCAAGCCCCTTGTAGTTGTCGGCCTGAATGTGCGGGACGTTATGTTCTGTATAGGTGATGGTTGCCTTGTATGAGTTAGATGAAGAGCTAGAGCTACTACTAAAGCAGCCCACTAGCAGTAAAGTACTGCTAAAAACGGTAAGTGCCATAGTGACACGTCTATTTAATCGCATGTGTTTACTCTCTTGTTATGTTTATAGTTTTGCGATTTATGAGTATAGTACTTCTTATTATGTACAAGCGTTCGCTTTGATAGCTTAGTCATAAAACAAAAATAACTATATATTTCAAAGGCATAGAAGTACGAACTGTTCTATTCGTACTTTTTAATACAATAAAAGGCTGGCAACATGAACTACTGGGCGGGCGCTGCAGCTTTGGCAGGAGTTTGTTTAAGCACCCTACTGTTATTCGCCACATTAAGCTGGCTGGTTAACCACCAGCGCACTCGGTTAACTTCTGCATGGCTGGTGAGCATGGCTTCTTTAGCACTGCTGCAGTCATTAGAGTTTTTGTATCACGTTACTGATTGGTTCGTCACTTTTCCTGCGTTGCTTAAAGTGGCAGACCCTTTAGTAGTGCTTTTACCCCTCACCTTATATGGCTACATTCGTGCGTTGCAGGGCGAGAATATTCTGCGCCCACGCATACGAATGTTACTGCATTTAAGCCCAGCCATTGTGGTGGCCTTATTAGATTTTCCTTACTGGAGCTTACCCGCTGCTGAAAAAATTGAGTGGATGATGTTGGTGCGCATTGATGAAACCGCTTGGCAGCCTTTAGCGCCTTACGGTAATGACTATTTAGCCATTATTGCATTATTGGGGTTTATTTATTGGCGCAAGCAGCGTTTGCAAGGTTACCAAGGCCGCAAAGCCAAATTAGGCCAGTGGATTAACAGATTGCAGCTATTACAAATTGTTGCTGCTGGGGCGCTGGCATGGCGTATTGCACTTAGTGCTGTTTTTAATATTAACGTATCGATGGTGTACTTCTTGGCTCTTGCCTTTGCTTGGTTGGTGTATCAAATGCTGGCACAAGCCCAACTACCCCAAGATCAGCTTAACAAGGCTACTGCCACTAATAACCCAGTACCTAATGCACCGGTCGATAAAAAAGAACCTGATAGCAATGACCCCATTGAAGAGAACAGTCTTAACCTGTTATTTGCAGAGCTAGAGAAAACCATGCAAGACGGTGCCTATACAGACAACAACATGTCTTTAGTAAAGCTTGCGGCACTCTGTGGCATGACCACTCACCAAGCTTCGGCAGCTATTAATCACTGTTCGGGGTGTAACTATTATGAATGGCTAAACCATTATCGTGTCCGTGCCGCACAAGAAGCGCTTAGAAATGAACACTCTTCCATTGCTGATATCTGCTTTGATGTTGGTTTTAATTCAAAATCAACTTTCAACACGGCGTTTCGCAAAGTGACTGGATGCACTCCGTCACAATTTCGTCAAAGAACTTAGTGTATTTCCTAGTTATTGATGACCCCTGTTGGCATGGGTGCTAAAATACTGTTCTTTCGCAGTCGGCCTTGGCCTGTCATTTTGCTTTTATGAGGAATTTCCTATGTCTGATTCTGTTGTTATTGTCGCTGGCGCGCGTACGCCAATGGGCGGTTTTCAGGGTAGTTTATCCGGTGTAAGTGCCCCTGAATTAGGTGCTATTGCTATTGAAGAAGCGGTAAAACGCTCTGGCCTTAAGCCTGAAGATGTTCAAGAAGTGGTTATGGGTAACGTGTTACCTGCGGGTCTTGGTCAAGGCCCTGCGCGTCAAGCAATGCGTAAAGCAGGTTTACCTGATTTTATTGGTGCCACTACTATTAATAAGCTTTGTGGTTCAGGCATGAAGGCCACCATGATGATTCATGACGCTATTAAAGCAGGCAGCATCAGCATTGGTGTTTCTGGTGGTATGGAGTCTATGACTAACGCGCCTTATGTTTTACAGGGTGTGCGTTCTGGCTTCCGTATGGGCGCAGGCCAAGCACCGCAAGACCACATGTTTTTAGACGGCCTACAAGACGCTGAAACTGGCAAGCTAATGGGTGCTTTTGCTCAAGAAACTGCCGACAAGCGTGGCTATACGCGTGAGCAAATGGATGCCTACGCTATCCGTTCTTTAACTCGTGCAAAAGATGCCATTGAAAAAGGCTTAAACGTTGCCGAGATTGTTCCTGTTACAGTTAAAACTCGCAAAGGCGATGTTGTTGTAGAAAACGACGAGCAACCTTTCAACGCTAATATCGACAAGATTCCTGGTTTACGCCCTGCGTTCGCGAAAGACGGTACTATTACTGCCGCTAACGCTTCTTCTATTTCTGACGGCGCATCTGCTCTTGTTTTAATGAGCGAAAGTGCAGCAAACGAAAAAGGCGTTAAGCCAATTGCTCGTATCGTTGCACACGCTACTCAGTCTCAGCATCCTTCTGAGTTTACTCTAGCGCCTATTGGTGCAATTCAGTCTGTATTGGCTAAAGCCGGTTGGACGAAAGACGAAGTAGACCTATACGAAATTAACGAAGCCTTCGCCATGGTAGCAATGATGCCTTGTGATGAGCTTGAGTTAGACGTAGAGAAAGTTAACATTTACGGTGGTGCTTGTGCACAAGGTCACCCTGTAGGTTCTACTGGCTCTCGTATTATCGTTACCCTAATGAACGCATTGAAAAACACTGGTGGTAAGAAAGGTGTGGCTTCATTGTGTATTGGTGGTGGTGAAGCAGTCGCTGTGGCGATTGAGATGAT
>CALJVD010000072.1 GCA_937974825.1 uncultured Oceanospirillaceae bacterium
ACGTTGTCTTTTATCCCGCTTAAGGTACGCACTTTGTTCGTTAGTCCGCCCTAGTATTCCTCCTCTTAGTCATCCCATTCGAAGATGGCTGCATTAACTGCCATAGCCATGGCAGGCGTTTTTTTGCGTCAAAAATAACTCACAAAATTCAGTAACCCCATTTAAATGCTCGTCGCTATTAATACTGCGGGCTTGTTGTGCCTCAGTATGGCCAGCCTTTGCGTTACTGTTTGCTTATTACAAGGTTTAATCATGCTTGAAAAAATGAAACTCGAGTGGCTCTCCAATATTCGTGGCGATTTACTCGCTGGCCTCGTTGTGGCCCTGGCCTTAATACCAGAGGCTATTGCGTTCTCGATTATTGCTGGGGTTGATCCAAAAGTTGGCTTGTATGCTTCATTTTGTATTGCCGTAATCATTTCAATAGTCGGTGGGCGCCCCGGTATGATCTCTGCTGCTACGGGAGCCATGGCGTTGCTGATGGTCACCCTGGTACGTGAGCACGGGCTTGAATACCTGCTTGCTGCCACCTTGCTAACGGGGGTGATCCAAATTTTAGCGGGGTATCTTAAGCTGGGTAATTTAATGCGCTTTGTATCGCGCTCGGTAGTCACTGGGTTTGTTAATGCCCTTGCTATTCTTATTTTTATGGCTCAACTTCCCGAGCTAACCAATGTAACTTGGCATGTCTACGCCATGACTGCTGCCGGGTTGGGAATTATTTATCTTTTCCCATACTTGCCCGTGATTGGCAAAATTATTCCTTCACCGCTGATTTGTATTGTGCTGTTAACCACGGTCGCCATCGTCAGCGGGCTCGACATACGCACCGTCGGCGATATGGGGCAATTACCAGATACCTTACCCGTATTTTTATGGCCTGAAGTGCCTTTAACGTGGGAAACACTACAAATTATCTTGCCTTACTCCATAGGCCTGGCAGTGGTGGGTTTGCTGGAATCAATGATGACGGCAACGATTATTGATGACTTAACAGATACCGACAGTGACAAAAATCGTGAGTGTAAAGGTCAAGGTATCGCTAACATTGGCTCAGGTTTGATGGGCGGTATGGCAGGCTGTGCAATGATTGGGCAGTCTGTTATTAACGTAAAGTCTGGTGGGCGTGGACGCTTGTCTACCTTTTCTGCTGGAGTTTTCTTATTAATTTTAATCGTATTTTTAGATGAGTGGCTCAAGCAGATTCCCATGGCTGCTTTGGTGGCTGTGATGATCATGGTGTCTATCGGCACCTTCTCATGGAGTTCTGTCAAAGACCTTAAAAAACACCCTCTATCCACAAATATTGTCATGATTGCAACCGTTGTGGTGGTCGTTTTTACCCATAACTTAGCCATTGGCGTGCTCGTGGGCGTGCTACTCGCAACCTTGTTTTTTGCCAATAAAATTGGTCGCTTTATGGTAGTAAAATCTCAGCAAACCGAGAACGATGTACGGGTCTATCAAGTTATTGGGCAGGTTTTCTTTGCTTCGTCTGATCAGTTTGTTTCTGCTTTTGATTTTAAAGAAGCCGTTAGCAAGGTGGTGATTGATCTCAGCCATGCACACTTCTGGGATATCACGGCTGTATCTTCCTTGGATAAAGTGGTTATTAAGTTTAAGCGCTTAGGGGCTGATGTGGAGGTTATTGGCATGACAGCAGCTACCGCTACGATTGTTGATAAATTTGGTGTCCATAATGATCCCGAAGAAGTTGAAAAGCTGATGGCAGGCCATTAAGGAGATAACAATGAACAAAATTATAACCTGTATAGACGCCTCGATTTACGCCAATGATGTTTGCACGGCAGGCATCTGGGCAGCCAAAAAATTGAGCAAACCACTCGTATTAGTTCATGCTATTGAAAAGAAAAATACGCCAACCGCTAATGATTTTAGTGGCGCTATCGGCTTGGGCGCACGCTCTTCTTTATTGGCAGAGTTAGCATCACTTGATGCACAACATAGCAAAGTAGCTATCAAGCTAGGCAAAGATCTATTAACTCAAGCACAACAATGCGCGGCAGAGCAAGGCTGCAAACAGATTGAGCAAGTGTTACGCCATGGCTCAATCACCGATGTAATAAGCGATTTAGAAGCAGATGCGAGACTGGTGGTGATTGGTCGTACCCGCAAGCATTTTAAAGCGCTTGGTTCCAATATCGAGCAAATAATCCGCCAAGTTCAAACACCCATTCTAATTCCTAATCAAGGCTTTACTAAACCTCAGAGTTTTATGTTGGCTTATGATGGCCGAGAAACCGCTGACAAAGCAGTGCAACGCATCATTGAGGGAGGGCTATTACAGGGTATGGATTGCCATTTGGTGACGGTTGAGAACAATAAAAAGGGTTTGAAAGAGAGCTTTGAGCGGGTTAGCCATCAATTAACTACAGGAGGTTTTACCGTTAAGGCTAGTTTTTTAACCGGTAATATTTTCACTTCATTAATGGATTACCAAGCACAGAATGATGTTGATTTATTAGTTATGGGAGCTTTTTCCCACTCGAAACTGGCTAGCATTTTTTTAGGTAGTAATACTTTAAGAATGTTGGAGAGCACA
>CALJVD010000073.1 GCA_937974825.1 uncultured Oceanospirillaceae bacterium
ACCAACAGCCAAGGTTTTCAAACCAATGCCGTGCGTGGTGTGATTAGCATGATTCGCAAACTGCAGAAAGACTACCCAGATGCACAGCTTGTGATTGTTTTTGATGCCAAAGGCAAAACCTTCCGCAACGACCTGTATGCCGAATACAAGGCTAACCGTCCACCCATGCCCGACGAGCTACGTGACCAAATTGAGCCCATCCATCAAATTGTCAGAGCCATGGGCTTGCCGCTATTAATAGTGGATTACGTCGAGGCCGATGACGTTATCGGTACATTGGCAGCACAGGCGAAGAAGCAAGAAATCGATGTTGTTATTTCTACTGGCGATAAAGACATGGCGCAGCTGGTTAATGGTCGTGTTACTCTAATTAACACCATGAGTAATGAACTGTTAGACAGCCAAGGTGTTGAAGAAAAATACGGCGTAAAACCGCGTTACATAGTCGACTACCTTGCCCTAATGGGCGACAAGTCCGATAACATTCCCGGTGTACCTAAAGTAGGTGAGAAAACAGCGGTAGGACTAGTGTCGGGCTTAGGCAGCGTTGAAGACATTTACGCCAACCTTGATAAAGTAGCCACTTTGTCGTTCCGTGGTGCCAAAACCCTAGCACCACGCTTAGAAGAGCACAAAGAACAAGCCTTCTTGTCAAAAGAGTTAGCCACCATTAAATGCGATGTAGAGCTAGAGTTTTCACTAGAAGATTTAAAGAGCAGCGAACAAGATACCGAGAAATTAAAAGAAATTTTTACCGAGCTTGAATTCAGAGCTTGGGTAACCGAACTCGGTGGCAGCATACCCGCCGCCGCTAAAGCAAAAGGCACGACCAAAGAAAGTGCTGAGCAAGCGCCAACTGAAGCCGCTAAAGAAGTTACTAGTGAGGGCGCTCAAGAGGTCGCACTTAAGCCAGAGGTAAAATACGACATTATCTTTGACCAAAAAACGTTGGATGCTTGGCTTGAAAAAATCAAACAGAAAAAGCTGTTTGCCTTCGACACAGAAACCAACTCGCTTAACTATAAAGAAGCCAAGCTAGTCGGCTTTTCTTTTGCAGTAGAGCCGTTTGAAGCCGCTTATGTGCCTTTAGGCCATGATTATATGGGTGCGCCCGAACAGTTAGATTTAGACAGCGTGCTGGCACAGCTAAAGCCTATTTTAGAAGACGACAGCATTAAAAAAATTGGTCAGCATATTAAATTCGATATGCACATATTGGCCAACTACGACATTGCCATTAATGGCGTAGCCTATGACACCATGTTGGAATCGTACGTGCTCGATTCAGTCGCGAGTCGTCATGACATGGATACCTTGGCGCTAAAGCATCTAGACCATAAAACAACCAGCTTTGAAGATCTTGCCGGTAAAGGTGCAAAACAGCTTACGTTTAATCAGATTGAAATTGAAAAAGGCGGTTTTTACGCCGCCGAAGACGCCGACATCACCCTACGTTTGCACTTGGCTTTATGGCCACAGCTGCAAGCCATTCCTGCGCTCGAAAAAGTCTTTACTGAAATAGAAATGCCCGCACTGCCTGTGCTTTTTGCCATGGAAGAAACCGGTACCTTAATTGATGCCGACCTGCTGCACGAACAAAGCCTACAAATAGGCCAGCGCTTACAGCAACTTGAAGAGCAAGCGCATAATACGGCCGGACAAGTATTTAATTTAGCATCACCTAAGCAGTTGGCTGAAATACTGTTTGGAAAACTGGAGTTGCCGGTCATTAAGAAAACGCCTAAAGGCGCACCGTCTACTGCAGAGGAAGTGCTACAGCAATTAGCCGATGACGGCCACGAACTGCCCAGGCTACTAATGGAACACCGTGGCTTAGCTAAGCTGAAAAACACTTACACAGACAAACTGCCGTTACTCATGGCTAAAGACACTGGCCGTATTCACACTTCGTACCAACAAGGTATAGCCGCCACAGGGCGTTTATCTTCTACCGACCCTAACCTGCAGAACATTCCTGCGCGTAGCGAGGAAGGCCGCAAAATTCGCCAAGCCTTTATTGCCCGCCCAGGCTTTAAGCTAGTGGCCGCTGACTATAGCCAAATTGAGCTGCGCATTATGGCGCACTTGTCTGATGATAAAAGTTTACTTGATGCCTTTGCTGCTGGCCGAGATATTCACCGCCACACCGCAGCAGAAGTATTTGGCTTAACCGAAATGGAAGTGACTGACAACCAACGTAGCGCCGCTAAAGCCATTAACTTTGGTTTGATTTACGGCATGTCTGCCTTTGGATTGGCTAAGCAAATTGGTTGTTCACGTGGTGAAGCGCAAGATTACGTTAACCTTTACTTTGAACGTTATCCTGGCGTGAAACGCTATATGGAAGATACCCGCGTGCAGGCGAAAGAGCAGGGATATGTTGAAACTATTTTCGGGCGTCGATTATACCTGCCAGAAATACATAGCAAAAACGTTCAACGCCGCCAGCACGCAGAGCGCACTGCGATTAACGCTCCGATGCAGGGTTCTGCAGCCGATATTATTAAAATGGCAATGCGTGATACGGCAGCTTGGATGGAGGGCAGCGAGTTTGAGGCTTATATGCTTATGCAGGTGCATGACGAACTGGTATTTGAAGTAAAAGCCGACCAAGCCAGTGCCTTTGCCCAAGCGGTTAAAAAAGTGATGGAACAAGCCGCTACTTTAAAAATACCGCTGGTGGTTGATGTGAATACAGGTGATAACTGGGAACAGGCACACTAGGCGTTTAGCTCTTGAGTGAGTTTGGTAGCTTCATAGAGACTGCCAAGCTTACAAAACCAGTTAATAGCTCTGTTATTGGGTATTAATAGTTGTTTGTTATCGCTGGAGAATTGTTATGACTATCCAAGTATTAACCAATGCCACTGCCAGTATCTCGGCGTTAAAAGCGGACCCTATGAAAGTGATAGCAAGCGGC
>CALJVD010000074.1 GCA_937974825.1 uncultured Oceanospirillaceae bacterium
ACAGGCTACTCGAGACAGGTTCCGAGCGATTTTCATTACCACCACAACCACCATTGCAGGGCTACTTCCTTTATTAGCAGAAACTAGCGTGCAGGCGGCCGCCATTAAACCTTTAGTGATTTCCGTCGTATTTGGCTTATTGACCACCACCGTTTTGGTATTAGTAATGATTCCCGCACTCTATGTGTTATTTGATGAATGGGGTTGGACAGGACAGGAGTCTGAGCCTGAGTAACGAGTGGCTTAAGCGCACTCGCTACTGCAAAGTTAAACCAATTTAGTCGAGGTTTTCTTTACTCTTTTCTTCCAAGCTGGCATCGATAGGCTCGGGTGCACCCGAGTCTGCCGCCTCTGGTGCGGTAGGATGCGCTTCTTCATCGGCTAATTTGGCCTCTTCACGTTCTGACTCTCTTAATAACAGTAACTCCAACCGCTCTCTTAACAGTTTGTCTTGTTCCTCCCGGCGTAACCATTCTTGGTTTAAGTCTAAATACAAAGAGTACGCCATTAAAATCATCAGCAGCATAAAAGGAAAAGCCGCCACAATAGACACCGTTCTAAGGCCTTCTAAACCACCGCTTAACAGCAACACTGCAGCCATGGTTAACTGCAACGCTCCCCATAGAATTCGCACAAAGCGAGTAGGATTAAGCACACCCTTGGAGGTAAACATACCCAACACAAAAGTAGCTGAGTCGGCTGAGGTGACTACAAACATAGATACCAATAGCACCGCCACAATAGACGCATAATACCCACCTGGCAGCTGCGCTAGCATTTCATACAAACCGGCAGGTACTTCTGTTGCTACCGCATCGGCAATACCAGTATTGTGAAACAGCTCAAAAAATATGGCGGTACCACCAAAGGTAGAAAACCACAGCATGCTGAGTATGACAGGGACAATCATCACCCCTAAAACAAACTCTTTAATGGTACGGCCACGTGAAATACGAGCAATAAAGCTGCCCACAAATGGCGCCCAACTTAAGCCCCAAGCCCAATAGAAAATGGTCCATTCTTGTACCCAATGGCCACTGCTGTATGGGGTAGTCACTAAACTCATCTGAATGATATTGCCTAGGTACTCACCTAAGGTTTGTGTCATTTCACTGAAAATAAAAGCAGTAGGGCCAAGCAGAAGTACAAACAGTAAGAGGCCAGCCGCTAAGGTCATGTTGGCATTACTGAGTATTTTTATACCTCGGTATAACGGTGTCATGGCCGATAAAATAAATAGAAAGCCTAGTCCTGCGATTATTAGCATTTGCGGCTGAATGCCGTAAGGAATATCAACCAGTCTAGATAAACCGCTGTTGATTTGCAGAGCGCCTAAACCTAGCGTGGTTGCCACACCGAAAATGGTTGAAAGCACCGCCAAAACATCAATTGCTTTACCCCAACCTCGGTCGACGCGTTCGCCTAACAGCGGACGAAAGGTTTCACTGATTAAACCATAACTGTTGTGTCTAAAACGCACATAAGCAATCGCTAAACCGACCACAGCAAAGTTAGCCCATTGGTGTAGACCCCAGTGGAAAAAAGCATAACGAAGCCCTATTTGCGCAGCTTCTGCTGTTTTAGGCTCGCCGATTCCTAAAGGCGGCGAGCTAAAGTGCATGATGGGTTCGGCCACCCCCCAGAAAACCAAACCAACTCCCATGCCGCCAGAGAAAATCATCGCCAGCCAACTGCCATAGCTAAACTCGGGTGCCTCGTCATCAGGCCCTAGGCGAATACTGCCAAAGCGTGACAACCCCAACCAGAGTGTAAAAATGACAAAGCCACTGGTCACTAATAAGTACAACCAGCCAAAGTCATCGGCGGTCGCATCCAGTGCTTTTTGCGCTAACTCTTGAACGCCATCAGGGTTACTGACTGTGGCAATTAAAAACAAGCCAATAAAGAGTATTGATAAGTAAAAAACGGTTCCTACGTCTCCTAAAAGACGGTTTACCCATTGCTTAAACGTACTCATTACTTTCCTTAGAACTTACTATTTAATTAACTATCTATTTCTTACAGGCAACCACTTGAACGACTGCCCCTTTACCCTGGTGATAGCTTCCTTCAGAGATTTCACGCTCTACTTCAGCACCTATTATAAAATCCAAACCGTTTAGTTCTTGCTGCAACCCTTCAAGCGACATAAACATATCTATTTGCGAGGCAGGAGGACCACCCACTCCATCCATGTCAATATGAGCAGCTGTATAGGCTTCTAGCATAAAGACGCCATTTTCTTTTAATGCAGCCACTGCCTGCTTATGCAATTTCAACCGTAACTCAAGTGGCACATGAGCGAAAATTGAAACGATGCCATCCCAAGCGTCTACGCCTAAATCATACTCATTTAAGTTGGCTACCACTGTGGTGATTTTTACACCCTGTTCAGCCGCCAATTTGTGTGCTTTTTCTAAGCCGACGCTAGACTGGTCAACCGCTGTAACGTCATAACCTTGCTTGGCTAAAAATACAGCATTGCGACCTTCACCTTCGGCTAAGCAAAGAACCTTACCTCCTTTAGGTAATTTAGAAAATTCGGCTTTAAGAAAATCATTTGGGGCTGTGCCATAGGCAAAGCCCTCTTCGCTGTATCGTTTATCCCACATGCGCAGTTATCCTATAATCAATAAAATCTATTTATGCTTACTCTACCACTAAAGCCTATTTACTTGTGGCACAGAACAAAGTAATCAACATTATAAGGGCAGCATAAAAACAAGAATTCTCTACAATAAAGCAGACAGTACGAGATACTAATAAGGCGTTAACACCAAGCACTTATTAATTTAATGCTGCTAAGCTCTACCAATATCAAAGTGTTTATATTGAAAGCACCTAGATAGAAAGCAACTAGATAACAAATACTGGCAGTACTTTACTGTATCAGGTGGCGGTGTTCAGGAACTCGGCTGAAAGTCATTTTGAGCCTTTAAGATTAGATATCGCGCTTATCACTCTGCTTTGAATCATAAAGCTGCTGTCCTAAGTTAAACTTTATACTGTCTTGTAGCTTCTTTGATGGCCTAAAAGGATTAGGCGACAACAGCAGCGCTGACAAATTTCTAACGATTTGTACGGGCGTTAAAACGATACCCACAGGGAGGCTCCACCAGCCCAACAGAAATGAAGATAACGTCCCTGACAATTGCGATTTTACTCCACAACTTCTGCAGCAAATCTGAGGTTCATTTTTCCAGTGTGAAAACACAATAAAGGACCATATTTTATAAGAAGTATGTATATCAATAGGACTGCCCTTCTTATTGCATTTAGGGCAAGCTCCTTGATGCACAGCGTTGATTTTATCATTGACTACCTTATTAGGTAGCTGGGCTGTTAATAACAAATACTGACCTTTTAAAAAGCAGCTGTTACCACAAAAACGTAAGTTGCCCTGTTTCTTGCCACCAATAAAAATAGTAGATTTGCAGTAATAACAATGTGTCATAAAAAACGTCCTTGTCCATCAGTGTTTTCAGTTTTTGTGAGGATAGCTCTTATTAGCCATAGCGGTAAAACAAATAGTTTATATTAAAAACCGCTTTCGTACTTCATTGTTCGGCACCATGCATTGTTCTTGTTTACCAAACAGACTGTACCTTTTTTTAGCTAATAAATTATAAAAGTAATCTCTAATAACGGTAGGTACAAGCTTAAATACTCTGAATAAAAACCAGAAACCATCTAAGTCTTTGGCGACTTCTAGGGCTGCATTAGTACGCACAAAACACTGCCCATTTTTGATAAGCATAAAAGTATCTGTGCCTAGCTCTTGCACTTGATGCCGCAGCATTAGCTCTTGGGCAACTTTGCTTTGCAGCGGTACAAACTTAAACACAGCTTTTGAGTCTCTTTTTATAATGAAATTAACCGCACTATTACAGAGATTACAAACGCCATCAAAAATGATTATCGGCTCTGTTGCCATAGCTCCTCCCATAATGGTTTATGATAGTAGCTAATACAGATTTACTTAAATAAAGAATGAATATGATTTTTATAAGCAACAACATCAGCCTTGAAGACAATGAAGTAGAAATAAGCGCCATGCGCGCCCAAGGTTCAGGCGGTCAAAACGTTAACAAGGTGTCCTCTGCCATACACTTGCGCTTTGATATAAGCGCTTCAAGCCTAAGCGACTTTCATAAAGAGCTTTTATTAAACAGCAAAGACAGCCGCATTACCAAAGAAGGCGTGCTGGTGATTAAAGCACAACAATTTCGTACGCAAGAAAAAAACAAAGAAGATGCATTCGAGCGCTTACAAGAGTTTATTGTAAAAAACACTCATGTAGATAAACCACGCACCCCTACTCGCCCAAGTAAAAGTGCGCGTAACAAGCGTATGGATCAGAAAAAACAGCGCGGCAGAATTAAATCGTTGCGCGGTAAGGTAGATATTTAGTTAGTAGCTAGCAAGATAAATTGCAGCCCTTTTTGCGAGCAGTCCAACTCATGGTTTGCAGCTATCGACTGCGCCTTGTTTATAGTATTGTCTGAGCTACCTTCCACTTAGATCTTAATATTAACCATACCAAACCTTGATTAGAGAGCAAGTTTACCAGTGAAAGAGTGCAACTCTTGCGGCAAGTGCTGCATTAAATACAGTAATGGGCGCTTATCGGCACCTAAGCAAGAGATTGAATTGTGGGAGGTTTTTAATCCAGAAATAGCAAAGTATACGCATAAGGGTGAAATCTGGGTGAACCCTACCACTAAAAAGCCATTAGAGCTCTGTCCGTTTTTGCGTGAGCAACCGGTAGCTAACTCGTCTAAGGTTCGCTATAGCTGTGATATTTATTACGCCCGTCCAGATGATTGCAAATACTACCCTTCTAATGTTGAAGAGATGATTGCCGATGGCTGCGAGATGCTTGAACCGTCTGATTTAAAAGACCTTAAAAAAGCACAGGCAAAGCTCGATATTATAATGATTGATAGTCGTTAATGCGTTTGTCTAAAGCAGTCTTAAATTATTATAATATAGCGCCGCAGCATTGTAAGAACTCGTGTGTTTTTACAATCTATGATCTTGCTGCATCGACTCAGTAAGTGTGCAACTTCCAACCATTACATTTGGCATTGTATTATTCCGTATTAAACGAACTCTCAGCATTCAGTAATATCTATTTTTACCATCTACAAAGAATCTTAAGGATCAAACCATGCAATACCGTAAACTCGGCAGAACCGATTTAGACATCAGCCTAATTGGCTTAGGCACCATGACTTGGGGATTACAAAACACTCAAGCTGAAGGTTTTGAACAGATGGATTACGCTCTTACTCAGGGCATAAACTTTTTTGATACCGCCGAGATGTACGCTATTCCGCCTAGCCCTGAGACTTATGGTAAAACTGAAACAATTATCGGTAATTGGTTCAAAGAGCGTGGTACGCGCGACAAAGTGATACTGGCGACAAAAATCGCAGGTCCTGGTTTAGATTGGATTCGTGAAGGAAAAAATAGAATCGATAAAACCAATATCATTGCTGCAGTAGAAGCCAGCTTAGGTCGATTGCAAACCGACTATATTGATTTATACCAACTGCACTGGCCAAATCGAGGCTCTTATCACTTTGGTAAAACCTGGGGCTTTGCACCAAACTTTGATCCTAAAGCAGAAGAAGAAAACTTCTTAGAATGCTTGCATGTATTTGATGGACTGATCAAAGACGGAAAAATTCGTCATATTGGTCTTTCAAATGAAACCGCTTGGGGCATGACCAAGTGGCTACAGTTGTCAGAGAATCACAACCTGCCACGCGTCGCCAGCATTCAAAACGAATATTCTTTGTTATGCCGTGACTTCGAGCCGGATTTAAGCGAAATTGCACTAAGTGAAGATTGTGGCCTACTGGCTTGGTCACCATTAACGCGTGGCATCCTAAGCGGTAAATACCTTAATGGTGCTCAACCTGAAGGCGCACGTTTAACCATTGAAACGCGTGTAGAGCACAGAAACAGCCCACAAACCGATGCAGCCACCAGCGAGTATATTGCTCTAGCACAGCGCCACGGTTTAGACCCATGCCAAATGGCATTAGCTTTTGTTAACCAACAGCCATTTGTAAGCTCTACCTTAATTGGTGCAACCAGCATGGAACAACTGCGCACTAACATTGATTCTATTAACGTTACATTGAGTGATGAAGTGTTAAACGAAATTGCTGTATTACGCCGCCGTTATCCGAGACTTTATTAACCATTGCTACAACCCTAGCTGTCTGCAAGAAACTGACAGTTTTGATACCCTTGGCGTAACTATTGAAACATTGAACAAAGACGCTTGTTATTAATCAATTTAAAGGAAGTTATAAAATGGCTGAAGATTTGTATCAAAAAGGCATTAATAAAATCCAAGAACTGACGGCATCGCCAGATGACAACCCTACTGGTGAAATGGATATTGGTGCAGCTTTTCAAGACATAGCCCCTGACTTAACGAAGTATGTAGTCGAGTTTGCTTTTGGCGGTATTTATTCGCGCCCCGGTTTAGATAACAAACAAAAAGTGTTGGCGACCATCACGGCTTTGGTGGCTCAAGGAAAACCACAAATAGGCATGCACATTAAAACAGGGTTAACTGTTGGCTTAACGCCGGAAGAAATTGTCGGCTGTATTATGCACCTACTGCCCTACACTGGCTTTCCAAGTGTTATTAATGCGTTAACCGTAGCCAAACAAATATTTGCCGACCAAGGCATCAAGGTTGATACCACTGGTGTTGTATAAAAACATCCTTAAACATCATCCAATAAAAAACGCAGCCTAGGCTGCGTTTTTTATGCTTATTATTTAACGCTTATATTGGATAGCGAGAAATAACAGCCAAGTCATGACCACCAGGGATATCGGCTTTACGAACGGCCGTTACCTTAGCGCCTGAACGTAATGCGCGGCCAGTAATCTCATCTATGATACCGTAGTTCACAGCATCACCATCTGTGGAGTACGTGACCTCACCGGTTTCTTCATCGACAAACCCATCCAGCACACCATCAATATCAATCAGAAGTTGGTCAATACCACCAAAGGTTGCTAAACGTGCGGCATCGGAAATATCGGTAGTAGTACGCTTCTGACCAGTGCGCTCTTCAAACAGTTTATGGAACGCTTTAATTTCATCTGCGTAGAAAGCATCCAGCACAGGTCTTGCTGCAGTAGCTAACTCTGACTCAGTTAAACGGTCAGGGTTACCCACTATAGTGCCAGGCAACGCTGTTAATGCACTAACAGAACGGAACTGAGCTTCTAGTGGCTTAGTTGCTGCCAATATTAGCGGACGGTCAGAGCCTGCCAAAATAGGGCGCAACGCCGCATCTATCTGACGAATATAACTGGCCACATAGAATTTCTGACCCTGTGCACCTTGGCGGTGACCGGTACCAGAGTAATCTTTGCTGGTTGCCTTACCACCTGCTGTGGCAGCATCGGTAGGCATATTGGGTACAGCAATTTCACGTGCAGGTAGGTCGGCTGATAACTCGACCAATCTTACTGCGTTTTCTGATAACGCCAGAATATAAGCAGCATGTGGGAAAGTAATTGCACGTAATAAAGGTTTAAGGTGAAAGCGATCCGACACTTCAACAATAGCATTAAGCTTGTTTGCCATGCGGTAAGTACGCATTGACTCTGGTGTTGCTAGAATCGCTAAACTGTGTGCCTGATGGTTCCAAAATTCTTCATCATCAAGCAAGTCTGCAAACTGCTCTTGTAACAAAATAATACGTTTCTTATCTAAGCCATTGGCTTCAAGTTGAGCAACGGCTTTTTTAACTAAGTTTCCTAATTGAATACGACTCGCTTCAGTTTCACGACTGATGGGCGTAGTCGGTAAATAAATAGAGACACTGGCATCCGAGCGAATTAAGTTAAGGTTGCCGATTTCTTTGGCACTGGGCATATCAACATAATACATATAAAGCCTCCATCAAATTATTGAACCTTTACTGTAGCAGATAAAAACAAATAAGAACTACTAGTGCTATTAATAGCTTGAGCTACGTCATCAATGGCATCATTTAACGCAAGAATGTGACAGGGAAAGCCTTATAGTCTTTGCTCTGAGGGACATTCTGGTAGCTTTTTAAAATCAAGATTACTTACTAACTGCTGAGCAGAAAACAAGCCTTTAATAGAAAGCCCTATTAGAAATACAATGATCAGCAAAACAAAAATAGGCTTTATTCTAGCGCGAACACCGTAGCTGTACTGGGTAGGTTTAAACACCTTTTCATTGGGCAATGGCGACTGACCAAGCCGAATAATTGTTACCGCACGAGCACCTTCAAACAGCAATATCAGCAAGGCAAAAGTCAGCGGCAAACCAACGAACAAACCATAGAACATCAATTCAGTTCCAGAATACCCTGCATACTGATAACAATGAGACTGATCAGCAAACTCTGTAAACCATGGAAAGAAAAGATATTGAGTGGCAAGAATTAAAGGAGTTGCCCAAGTTAAGTGTTTTAACAGTATTATTAGTTTTTCTTTTTTTGTGTATTCTGGTGCAAATTCTGACATAAGCCGTTACTTCATTAGTTCTTCTAGCTTTTTAGCAATGCACAATGCTGCATAAGCATCGTCTGCTGCGTATTTTATTTGATGTTCTTGCAAAGGAAACTTAGCCCAGTTTGAGGTTTGTGCACCTTTACTTAGCCTTTGCTGAAAAAACATAGCCACCGCAGCCCTAGCGCCTACATTTTCTTTAACACCCGCAAAACGTTTTACTTTAGTAGACAGCTCTTCTGTGTTTTCTAGCCTAATGCCAAACTTAGCTTTTAGAATTTTCCTATCATTAGTTAGGCCAAACCCAACTTTCTTTATATTTGGGTCGCTTAATATTTGATTAATAGCATCAATAGTTTCTGGAAACTTAGTGGGGAAAAGATACGCTTTTTCCAGAGACGATATTTGAATAAGGTGTGGGCCAGTACTGGACTCGCCTTTATTGAAACAAGGTTTACTTTCAGTATCAAAGCCTACGCATGAGTATTTACTTAACTCAGCAGCAGCGGCATCAGCTTCCTTCTTCTGTGTCACCACTTTGATATTATCTGGATGAATACCGGTAAACAGTGGCATCAGCCTGATTTGTTCTTTAGTCGGTCTATCCAAAAGGCATCACCTTAATCAATTATTCCCAAGCTTGGTTTATCTTAGTCTCTTAACCTAGTCTGGCAACTGGATAATATGTTCAACTAACACTAACTCACAAGCACCTGCACCTGTATCTTCACGGCTCAAAGAGCTGACCCAGTGCCAGCCATCTTCAGCATCAACACGCACCAGCTTACCTATAATTTGTATTTTTTGATTTTTCTTAACGTTGCTTAATTGTTCTGCAACATAACTGTCTGCAGGAATCATATGCATATTGGCGCTGTGTATTTCAACCTCGCGCTTAGCAATCGGTAGCTCCTTAGTTTTCCAATAATACCAACGATTGGATTGGCGAATACTAAACTGTTTAATAATTTCGGGGTCTGCCATTGGCCCCCAACCCAACGCTAAGTCAACTGGCGACAAATCTGCCTCTCGGCCAAAGTGATAGTTTTTTCGGCTAAGCACCCGTGCGGTAATGGTAAAGTCTTCTTCTAATGACGTTATTTGGTACTCGCCTTGCTGTATTACGTTTTCTGCAGACACATTGATGCCAGCAGGCTGCTGCCACCACCAAGCGATACTAATAACTAATAACAACAGCAACCATTTCTTCATTACTTACCCCAGCGCAACCGCAATATCAGACCACTTAATAATGCACAAAAAGTAAGTCCGTATCACCAACAATCAAACATGAAAATATATATTTTTAAGCTCTATCTATTCAGAAAACAGAAGCACATACTAAAAAAGCTAAGCATCAAGTTGACTGTTTTTATAATAGTCAGTGCTTAGTGTTGTGCGTAACAGTACGCAAATACGGCCAGAAGGCTAAAGAGGAATTAAAAATGAGTAAGGCAAAAGACACTAAGAAAGAAACCAAAAAGAAGCCGCTTTTAACACCAAAAGAGAAGAAAGCTGCCAAAGCTACTAAGAAATCTACAGGTATATTAGGTAACTAGAATCATTAAATGAAACAGCTCTTGCTTCTAGCAGTTGCTTAAAAAACAATAAAAAAACCGGAGGGTAAAGCCATCCGGTTTTTTACTTTTAAAGCTTGCTAAAACTAGATAGCAACAACTTTATTTGCACAAGGACCTTTCTGGCCTTGGCCAACTTCAAACTCAACAGCTTGGCCGTCGTTTAAAGTAGCGTAACCGCCACCAGCTTGAATTTCTGAATGATGAACAAACAAGTCTTTGCTGCCGTCTTCTGGTGTAATAAAACCGAAGCCTTTCTCAGCGTTGAACCACTTAACTGTACCTTTAGCCATTATCTTTTTACTCGTAATAATTGTTGGTGAAATATGAAAATTATACTCGAATTCACCAACTCCGATATAAAATGATAAATACACAAAATGATTTCTTACAGTAATACGTGTTGACGTACAACCGTTCAATTCCATTGATGTGGTTTTATAAAGACATTTATACGCAACAATCCATCCTTTTGCAATTTAATAAGCTTAATAAAGCATTTAAGTATCCGGCTGTTTAAAATCCACAGTCTATAAATAGACAAAGCACCCTGCTTTAATGCCATTACCACGCCGTTGAATGGTTTATTTACATTAATAATTTAATTGAATTGCCGCACTAAAGGATA
>CALJVD010000075.1 GCA_937974825.1 uncultured Oceanospirillaceae bacterium
TGATTTCAACCGCTAATATCACCATGCAATTTGGTGCGAAGCCCTTATTTGAAAATATTTCCATTAAATTTGGTGACGGTAACCGATACGGTTTAATCGGTGCTAACGGTAGTGGTAAATCCACGTTCATGAAAATCTTAGATGGTAGCTTAGAGCCAACCTCAGGTAACGTCAGCGTTACTCCTGGTGAGCGTCTAGGTAAACTACACCAAGATCAATTCGCCTTTGAAGAATTCAGTGTCATCGATACGGTGATGATGGGTAACAAAGAGCTTTGGGAAATTAAGCAAGAGCGCGATGCTATCTATGCAAACCTTGAAGCAACCGAAGACGACTACATGCGAGCCGCCGAATTAGAAGGTGAATTTGCTGAATTAGACGGTTACACCGCTGAATCTCGTGCCGGTGAAATCTTATTGGGTGCTGGCATTGATACCGCCCTACACTTTGGCCCCATGAGTGAAGTTGCACCTGGCTTAAAGCTGCGTGTATTACTGGCACAAGCACTGTTCTCTGATCCAGATATCTTGCTACTAGACGAACCTACCAACAACCTCGACATTAACACCATTCGTTGGCTAGAAGGTGTACTACTGAACATGAAGTGCACCATGGTGATTATTTCGCACGACCGTCACTTTTTAAACTCAGTCTGTACACACATGGCAGACATCGACTATGCCGATATCCGTATTTACCCAGGTAACTACGACGACTTTATGATTGCCTCAACACAAGCACGTGAACGTGTTGCCGCTGAAAACAGTAAGAAAAAAGCACAAATTGCTGAGCTTCAACAATTCGTTTCACGTTTCTCTGCCAACGCGTCTAAGTCGAAGCAAGCCACTAGCCGTGCTCGACAAATTGATAAGATTGTTCTTGAAGACATCAAACCTTCAAGCCGTCAAAACCCATTTATTCGTTTCAACCAAGAGAAAAAACTGCACCGTGTTGCCTTGGAAGTGAAAGGCTTAGCACACGCTTACGAAAAAGATCATTTCCTATTCGAAAACGCCACTTTACTAGTAGAAGCCGGTGAAAAAATTGCTGTCATTGGTGCTAACGGTGCTGGTAAAACAACCTTTCTTAAAGCATTAGTGAATGACATAACACCAACAGCCGGCAGCATCAAATGGTCTGAAAACGCAGATATTGGCTATTATGCACAAGACCATGAGTATGAGTTTAAAAAAGGTGGCACCATCTACGAATGGATGGAATACTGGAAAAACGAAGATCACGATGACCAAGTCGTACGCTCTACTCTAGGTCGTCTATTATTTAACCAAGACGATATTAAAAAATCGGTTAATGTATGTTCCGGTGGTGAAAAAGGTCGTTTACTATTCGGTAAACTGATGATGGGCAACCATAACGTGCTTATCATGGACGAACCGACTAACCACATGGATATGGAATCGATTGAATCATTAAACATGGCGTTAGAATTATTTGAAGGCACTTTAATTTTCGTATCGCATGACCGTGAGTTTGTTTCCTCACTGGCAACACGTATTATTGAAATTCGTGACAATCAAATAGTTGACTTCCATGGTACTTATGACGAGTATTTAAACTCACAGGGAATTGTATAACCTTATTTAAAGTAAACGCTGTGGCACAGTGATGTATGCCACTTTGAACTCACTGCTTTGGAGCGGATATGCGCAGAATTACTCGCGAAGAATACCCTTTAGAAACCTTACAACGCCTTGTCAATGGCGTAACATTCTTCAAAGAGCTGATTCAATCAGAACCTGAGCAATTTGAATTGCTCATGAGCGTTACCCAGTTTGTCACAGCCGATACCGATGAAGTTGTTATCCATCAGAGTGATAGCGCTAACACTCTGTACTTTCTTATTCGTGGTCAACTCGCCGTTATTAACGAAGAGCAGCCCGATGTCATATTAAATGAAATCAACCCGGGTGAAATGTTCGGTGTCATGGCGATGGTTCTCAACAACAAACGCTCTGCTTCCATTAAAGTAAGCAGTCGTACGGTGTTACTGGCCGGTATTGATTACCAACACTTTAGCGACCGCTCAGACTCATCCATGTTCAGTTTAAATACCAAAATCAGCTTCTTTAGAATGCTGAACAACAATATTCGCTGGAACCTTGAGCAAAAGAAAATCGAAGACCCAAACCACCCTCTTATTGCCAAGCTACGTACATTGCCTATTTACTCTGGCATTAGAAACACTCATGAAGAGCTCGACTTCTTATACAGCCAAGCGCA
>CALJVD010000076.1 GCA_937974825.1 uncultured Oceanospirillaceae bacterium
CACCCCAGTTCATCAAGAAGTAGATCCTATCGCACCCATGATGTTAAGAGTGGTGGGCTATGGTGCTGTTGATTACACCAGTAAAAACCACAGCGACGCACAACGTCGTTTGTTAGCTGTGCGCGCTTCTAAAATGGACGCTTATCGTGCCCTAGCAGAGCGTGTCTATGGTATGTCGGTACAAGGTAGCACCACGGTGCGTGATATGGTCGTGCAAGATGACCGTTTTCGTTCTTACGTAGAAACCTATATGCACGGAGCCCGCGTGTTGTCTGCAGATGTTTTATCTGACGGTACAGTAGAAACTACTTTAGAAATGGCCATAGATCATGGCTTCCGTAATTGCTTACAAACCACAGACAGTAAGCGCATTAATGTAGATTGCCGTGCGCCATTAGTGGGTACCACTACAGCTGCAGGTTATGCCAGCAAACAGCGTCAGCGAGTAAACTCAGAAGCCGGCGTTCCTGAAAGCGGCTTTTACTTTATAGATTAAACTAGGTGCCATTATGCGTACGCTGATATTACTTGTTTGTTTAAGCTTAGGTTTGCCCATTAATGCGATGGTCGTAGAAGTGGTGGGCTCTGCCCCCATGAATGGCGCCATGAGCTATGTGCGAGAGCAAGCCATGCAAGATGCCATGCAACAAGCGGTATTGCGCGCAGGCATGCAAATTAGTAGCACTCAGCTAATGAGCAAAGGTGTTATAGAGCAAGACGAAGTGCGTATTCAAGGCAAAGGGCAGTTGTCGGACGTGAAAATACTTTGGGAAGAACAAAAAGAAGGCGTTTACGAAATAGCCATTCGTGCTGAAGTCGATTCACAGAAAATGTGCCCTAAAAGTGTACAGCATTATAGAAAGTCGGTTGCGATAACAGGCTTTAACCTTGCCAAACCAGTATGTGGTCTCGGGTGTAGTGCGTGATCTGTCAATACTAAAAGCCAATAAACAAACGCCTTCTTGGCGAGCACGAGTCGGTTTGCCAGAAGCCTCACAACCGCGTCAATTTGTTCTTGATATTTATGTTCATGATGGCCTAAGTGGTGCTTTATTATTTCAGCGCAGTTACAGCACCATGGGTGAGTGGGATATTAACGTAAAAAACGCAGTGGGCTTTGCTTCACCTGAGTTTTGGCAGAGCAAGTATGGAAACAAAGTGCGTGATGTTATAAG
>CALJVD010000077.1 GCA_937974825.1 uncultured Oceanospirillaceae bacterium
GGTAAAGTCGAAGACCAAGCCGCCAAAGTCCCTCTAACCGGCCCACAGAACGCTACCATCAGCTTGGCACACCGCTTTACTGATAAATTCCAGTTGCAAGGTGGTATTACTTGGACAGACTGGTCAAGCTTCAAATACTTTGATGTGATTGGTAAAGAGTCGGGTGATATCTCTGATTTAACTGGCTTAGGTCAAAATTATATCGGTCATATCGTAGAAAAGTGGAGCGATAGCTACGCTTACGCCATTGGCGGTACTTATACCTTAAACGACCAGTGGTTATTCCGTGCCGGCTTTGCTTACGACGAAGCGCCAGTAAATAAAAACTACCGTACCGCACGTGTACCTGATAACGACCGTAAGTGGTTGACTGCAGGTGCTCGTTATACTGTAAACCAAGACATGAGCTTTGACCTAGGTTTAGCCTACTTAATCATGAGCGACTTCAGCATGAGCGAAGTCAACTATGACTTAAATGATGAAGCTATTTTGCCAGAGAAGATTTCAGGCGATTACAGCATGGATGCCTTCGGTATCTCTGCTCAAATGAACTACCGCTTCTAATAAAAGTATCGGTAGCAATAAGGCGACTTCGGTCGCCTTTTTTTATGCCAAGAATAAGCAAAAAACTAAATTCTGTCTTAATCGAACTTGTTCCTAAGCGCAAGGATAGCTAAGCTTATTGGGTTTAGAATTATCTATGAATCAGGGAATACAATAATGGTTGGCAAATTGAGCTTTAAAGATCGAGTCAAAGACCGCATTCAAGACTACCAAGACTGGCGTGAAGACTCAGGCCCACTACGCAAAGTAATAATTTCATTGTTCGTACTGTATCTAATCGTTGCCGTTGTATTAGGTGTTTACTGGAGCTCAGAGCCAGACTATTTTTCAGTGCACGAGCGTGCAGCGGCACGTGCTGAAGCCATGGGTGTGCAGCCGGTAGTTGGCTTTACCAGTACATCCACACTCATAGAGATTGCTAATACCTTGTTGGAAAAACCAGGTGGCTATATTCAAAATGATAAGTTCCCACCCGGTTTATGGTTAGACAATATGCCGAGCTGGGAGCAGGGCGTTATTATTCAGATGCGTGATTTTAGCCGTGCTATGCGCAGTGACTTTAGCCGTTCACAAAGTCAGTCAACCGAAGATAAAGACTTGGCGGTGGCAGAGCCACAAATGAACTTTAACAGCAACAGCTGGATTCTTCCTTCTACCGAAAAAGAATATAAGCGCGGCGTTGCAGCATTAGAGCGTTACTTGCTACGTTTAGCTGACCAGCAAGAAACAGACGCACAGTTTTATACGCGTGCAGATAACTTACGCCGCTGGCTAAATGATGTGGAAACCCGTTTGGGTAGTTTGTCACAACGTCTAAGCGCGTCGGTTGGTCGAGCACGTTTAAATACCGATTTAGCCGGTGATGCAGAAGCTCAGCAGTCAACGCCCGCTGGTTACGATGAAATCGTAAAAACGCCTTGGACAAAAATTGATAACGTCTACTACGAAACACGCGGTACTTCATGGGCGTTGTTGCACTTGTTGCGTGCCGTAGAGATTGATTTTTACGATGTGCTCGAAAAGAAAAACGCTTTAGTGAGTTTGCGCCAAATTATTAGAGAGTTAGAAGCGACACAAGAAACCTTATGGTCGCCAATGGTGTTAAACGGCAACGGCTTTGGCTTGTTTGCTAACCACTCATTGGTTATGTCATCCTACATTACGCGTGCTAATGCAGCGTTAAAAGACCTGAGTGACTTGCTTGCTCAAGGCTAAAATAATAAAAATATAAAACGGGCTGGCGGCTAAGCGCTGGCCCGATAAGAGCCAATAAAATCATTTATCTTTAAACTCTATTTACGGAATAGAGCTAGCAGCATTGATTTTCATCTGGTATCTTGCGTACAACTATAAAAAGTCTGATAACTGTAAATACAACAATAAAAACAGGAGAGTCAGATGGCATCGCTACGTTGTCTACCGCTGACCGTTACAATGGCTGCCCTCTTTGTAAGCGCACCCACATATTCTATGCAAGCACTGGATGACCAATCCTTATCGGATGTAACTGGTCAAGCTCAGGGCTTACGCATTACTGACGATCAAGAAATAATTATTAATTCATTAAGTTATCATGACGATGATGGTCACGGTATTGATGGCACTCCTGGGGTTATTACACTAAATAGTGTAAGGCAGTATTCAGCGAGTGGGCGCCCTAGTGTGCGTGACTTTGAGGTAAAAGACCTGGGTCAAGGGCGGGGCATTGGTTTGATTATGACCAGTCGCCAGCTGGATGTTAGCCGTGAAATCGAAGACGTCCTGATTAATGACAAATCGTTAGGTGGCTTTGGCCAGATGAACTACAGTTTTGACGATGGCGACTTTATCCAAACGGGTATTTATGCTGGTGGTTCAAGTGTCGGTGGTGTTGGCGCAAAAGGGATTAGCTTTGACGTTAACGTGCCTAGCTCTCTATCTTACGATACTTGGCATTCTACCAATGGTGTGAAGCGCTTTGTTACAACCAACTACGATGATCCTTATAACCCTGGTCAGGGCGGCATGTTTTTCCAAAATTTCACCATCGATATCGTTGATGATGGTGTGCGTTTAGGGTTGCCTACCATTACTAATGGCTTTATGAACCAGTACAACGAGTGTGTTGGTACAGAAGAATCCTGTCGTGGTGAAGGCAGAAAAAATATTACTCACAGTACCGCCTTCCGAAACATCAATATGCCTGCTGGTGGTTATGCCTTAATTAAAAACGCTAAAGCCGCCAACGAAGCGGGCTTAGAATTCGATTTAGTTATTAAACAAGGCACCAATTTAGACTTTGTGTACATCTACGGTGAAGTGAGTGATAACTACCCTAGTGACAGCATTTTTGAATTATCGACACACGTAGAGTTGCTGAGCGATGCAACAGTCGATGGTTTGCGTATGAACGTTGATGGGCAGCGCGGTTTGGTTTTAGACTTTGATAACGAGGCCAACCCTGGGGCTACTGTAGTATCGGCGAACGTTGAACTGTCAGATATTACTTTGATGCGTAGTGACAGGGTTCAAACAACCACGAACCCAGTCAGTCTAGGAACGCTCGATGTTCAGCTTAACTTAACCAATAACAGCTACGTGCAAATAGAGGGCTATTAAGATGAAAAAACAACTTTCATTATTGGCTCTCAGCGTAGCCCTGGTTCCCAGTGTTCATTCTATGCAAGCACTCGATGACAGCACTATGTCTGGCGTCACGGGGCAAGCGGGCTTAACCATCGAGCAAACCACAACCGGTGCTAATGGCGTGATGCTTGAGACCGGTGAAATACGTTATACCCAGGCCGACAACAGCGGTGACGGTGAAGTGAGCTTAACCATCGACGGCATGAGCATGCGCTCGTACGTTTACGATGCCTCAAAGCCAGATAACTTTGGCGGCTATAACACCATCAAGCGCATCATCGACATCGACGCTGACGGTAACCTGTTTATAACCACTAGAGACGTCGATACCTTAGATATCCACTTAGGTGCTATTGCCATTGGTGGGCGTCGACTCATGGGTGGTATGGATATTAATGTGTGGAAGCATGCGCCTGGCAGCTATACACAAACCGAAGTTAAGAACACCCCAGACGGTGCAAAAATATACATGCGTAACGTCATGACCGAAGGCAGTGGATACAGCTCGATTCGTTACGAAAACGACATGCGAATTGCCTATGACACACAATACATTCCTATTGACCCTTCTACTCCGTTTGAGAGCGAGCTTATTTTAAGTAAAACTGCCGAAGGCATAAGACTGGATGTGGGTAAAGTTGTCGGAACCATGGAAATTAACGGTCTGTCTATTTTAGATGAAAACGGTAATAACGTGTTTGGCGCAGGCAGCAGCTTTGGTGACATCGGTTTTGGTAACGTGTCTGTGCCCACAGGCTCAACGTATGTGACCATCGGTGCTAATACCGAGCCCGGTGAGAATGGTTTAAAGGGCAGAATTGCCTCATCAATGAAGATAGGTGAAGTGTATTATCGAACTGCAGGGTCTCGTCTTAATTTAGGTGATGTCAGCTTTACGACCGGTGGTGAGCTTGAATACAAGCTAGCTCTTATGGATAACGGCTATGTCTCGGGCATAGAAGCGCGTATTGAGAGTGTTGGTGTGGCTTCTGCCAGCCTTAGAATAGGAAGTTTAAGCTTCTCAAATGGCGATGGAACCGATAATACCACCAGTTTAGGGGGGATTGCACTTTCAGACATTGGCTTAGAAGGTGGCGATCTTCAGGTGGGATTATATACCAAGTCCGGCTGGGGTAGCGAAGGCTTGATGCAGGTGATCAGTACCGACCACATTCGCTTTGATTTCGAAATATACGATGAATTTGATATGGCGAATTACGATGATCCTGCTTTAAGAGCCGCGGCGCCAAAACTAAGCGCAGAAATAGTGATTAATGACTTTGCTCAAGAACAAACAACGAACTACACCAAAAAAGGTATTCGCATCCTGACCGATATCACAACAAACAGCATGGATGTGAATATCAATAACCTAAAAGCAGGGAATAATAGTACTTATCAAGGTCATGCAGGACGCATTGTAATGAACGGCTTCCGTCAAGGTGGCTCAATTAACATCGAGCCAATCCATTAATAAGGTTTATAGAATGAAAAATAATTACAATAAAATTGTTGCCTTTATATTGTTAGCTTTAATCAGCGTTAGCAGCCAGGCCTTATTATATAAAAACGAATA
>CALJVD010000078.1 GCA_937974825.1 uncultured Oceanospirillaceae bacterium
TGCGGTAATAGAAGTTCGGCTTCATGAGTGGCTAAGTCTTCAATGGTAATACCATCACCGTCAATGATACCGGCATGCTCACCTAAGATAATAAGCTTGTCTGCACGTAGGCTAACGGCTGTGTGCTGAGCAACATCTTCAACGGCTAAATTGAAGATTTCGCCAGATGGAGAGTAACCTGAGCAAGACAGTAGTACTAAGTGGTGTTGCTCTAATAAAGAACGAATAGCTTGCTGATCTATACGACGCACCTCACCGGTGTGTTGAAAATCGACACCATCTATTACCCCTAAAGGCTTAGCACTAACAAAGTTACCACTTACCACGCGAATGCGCGCGCCATGCATGGGTGAGTTCGGAAGCCCTATCGAGAGCTTAGACTCGATATCGGCTTTAACCATGCCAATGGCCGCTTTTACAGCGGTAAGAGCGGCGGTGTCGGTAATACGTAAGTCGTTATGAAAATGGCTGGTGATATTGAGTTTATCTAGCGCATTATCGATTTGCATGCGCGCGCCATGCACTAATACCAGCTGAACGCCTAGACTATTTAATAAGGCTAAGTCTTGAATAACCGTGGTAAAGTTAGGGTGTTCGATGGCCGCACCTTCAAACATAATGACGAAGGTTTTTCCCCGGTGAGCATTAATATAAGGGGAAGATTGACGAAACCATTGTACGTAGTCTGAGGTGTTTGCGGGCACGTTTTATTCCAGAAAGAGATTTTTATGGCTAAAGAAACAGAGTTAAAACTACGCTGTGATACTAAAAATATACCTGCTTTATCACAGCTATTAGATAGCATAGCTAAAGCACAGGGTAGCCGCCAACTAAATAATGCCTATTTTGATACAGAAAACACCGATCTTGCAAAGGCTAAAGCGGCCTTACGAATTCGTGAAAACCAAGGGCAATACGAACAGACCCTTAAAACCCGTGGTCAAAGTGTTGCCGGCATGCAGCAGCGAGGGGAGTGGAATTGGCCTATTTCTTCTAACACACTTGAAATGGAGTGGTTGCAGCAAGAAGACGTACAGCAGCAATTACCCAGTAACCTACAGCTAGCAGAGCTACATAATATTTTCAGTACCGACTTTGAGCGTCAAACCTGGTTGTATGAGCATGAAAAAACCATCATTGAAGTTGCTATCGATCATGGCAAAGTAATAGCCGGGCAGTATAGTCAGCCTTTGTGTGAATGTGAGTTAGAATTAGTCAGTGGCAATGAGCAGCTGTTATGGCAACTTGCGAAAACATTAGGTGAAAAAGTACCCTTGTGGTTAAGTGATATCAGTAAAGCCGAGCGAGGCTATCAGCTGGCTCAACTTAGTGGCAGTTGGAAACAATGGCAAGCTGAGCAACCTAGTACAGACCGGATGTTGCAACTGCAGGATGCCTTAGTACACTGGCAAAGAACATTAGAAGCAGTGGTGTGGGATGGTAAAACCGAGTTAATTGATCAGCTTCATCGAATTCACGATCTTATTCATTCTTTAGCCACGCAGTTACACAGTGCAGAACTTCTAAATCAGATCCTTCCATGGAAGGCGTTACAGACTTCAGAGTTCAATAAAAATTTAAGAAACAACATAGCCTTAGCACTCAGTGTGCAGCAAGCCGCTTCTGTTGTTTATCAGTTAGCTAAAAACGGTAAGTAGCCGACAGGACATAATATGCAAGCAGCCACGGACAAATTTCTTAGCGTATCTGTACTAGTAGAAGAGCTGTACAAAGACGGTTTGTTAAACCAAGAAACCTATGCGCTCGCCAAAAAAATACGTCGTGGTAAAGACGAGCAAAAAACTCACAGCATTAGTCTGATTGCTAAGCAAAACTATGTAAACGCTCTGACCACAGGAAAGACGCTGAATGAAACGGCCATCATTGCTTGGCTAGCGGCAAAGCACCGTATGGATGCTTATCAAATCGATCCTTTAGAAGTCGACGTGACAGCCGTTACTCAAATTATGTCGTACGCTTTTTCTGAGCGACATCAAATTTTAGCGGTGAAGGTTACCCAAGACGAGGTATGGGTTGCCTGTTGCGAGCCTGAAGTTTCTGGGTGGGTCGCAGACGTCGAGCACGTGTCTCGTCGAATGGTTACAAGGGTATTAACTTCACCAAGTGATATTGAGCGCTATCGGGTTGAGTTTTACCAGTTAGCAACATCAGTGAGCCGTGCTAGTAAGAGCCACCCCGGTGGCAGTTCGGTTCAAAACCTAGAGTCAATGCTTGAGCTCGGCAAAGCGAAAGCACCAGAAGCCAACGATGAGCATATTGTTAATATCGTTGATTGGTTGCTGCAATACGCCTTTGAGCAGCGAGCCAGTGATATTCATATAGAGCCCAGGCGTGAAGTGGGGCATGTGCGCTTTCGTATTGATGGCGTGTTACATAATGTCTATGACTTTCCTGCCCAGGTAGCGTTAGCGGTGGTCGCGCGTTTGAAGTCATTAGGGCGCATGAATATTGCCGAAAAACGTAAGCCACAAGACAGTCGTCTAAAAACTAAAACACCGGCAGGGCAAGAAGTAGAACTGCGTTTATCAACGTTGCCTACCGCATTTGGTGAAAAGCTCGTTATGCGTGTGTTTGATCCACAGGTGTTAGTGCGTAACTTTGCCGACTTAGGTTTTGGCAAGGAAGATCACAGGCGCTGGACAGAAATGACCACCAATAATCATGGGATTATTTTTGTAACCGGGCCCACGGGTTCGGGTAAAACCACCACTCTTTATTCAACGCTTAAACAGTTGGCGACATCAGAAGTTAACGTATCGACCATTGAAGATCCTATCGAAATGGTTGAGCCCGCCTTTAATCAGATGCAAGTACAGCATAATATAGATTTAACTTTTGCTAATGGTGTTAGGGCGCTATTACGACAAGACCCTGACATTATTATGGTGGGTGAGGTACGAGATTTAGAAACAGCAGAGATTGCTGTTCAAGCGGCACTGACCGGTCACTTAGTGTTGTCTACCTTGCATACTAACGATGCCCCTTCGGCCTTTACGCGCTTAATGGAACTCGGGTTGCCCCCTTATTTAATTCGTTCAAGTGTGATTGGTGTGATGGCACAACGCTTGGTGCGTACCTTATGTCCACACTGCAAAGAAAAGCGTGCAGTGAGCGAGGAAGACTGGAAAGAGCTGACCGCTCCTTGGTTGGTTAAAACACCTAAGTTTGTATATGCAGCCAAAGGCTGTTTAGAATGTCGTAGTACGGGCTATATGGGGCGCATGGGAATTTATGAAGTTCTGCCCATGAGTAACACCATTGAAACCTTTATTCATGATCAGACAGATTTACAAAAACTTCGCCAAGCAGCAATGAAAGAAGGCATGCACAGCTTACGTTTAAGCGGTGCTCATAAAGTCGCAGCAGGCTTAACGACCATTGAAGAGATTGTTAGAGTTGCGCCTTTAATTCGCAGTTAGATAACTAACTACCATTCAAACCAAAGCAACCATAAGAAGACTATAGTGACTCAGTTTCCAGCAATTATAGACATCGAAGCCTCTGGTTTTGGCCGTGGAAGTTATCCCATAGAAGTAGGGGTGGCGCTAGAAAATGGAGAAGTGCATGGTTTTCTTATTAAGCCCGCTGAAACATGGACGCACTGGGATAAAGGTGCCGAGAAAGTTCATGGAATCAGTCGTGAACGGTTATTAAAAGAAGGTCAATCCGTAGAAACCATTGCCCTACAATTAAACGATCTATTACGCGGCATGGTATTATATTCGGATGCGTGGGGGTTTGATAGCTCTTGGATTGCACGTTTGTTTGATGAAGCAGGCTTTGTGCAACGTTTTAGAGTGGAGTCGATCAATAAACTCTTAAATGAAACTCAAATGGAACACTGGACACGCACGAAAGAGCAAGTGTGGAGTGAGTTTGGTATCAATTATCGCCATCGAGCTGCGCAAGATGTATCCGTACTGCAAGAAACCTATAGACGCATCGAAAAACTAGGCTAATACCAACAGCAATAAAAAACCCCGCTGTCGCGGGGTAAAAACAAGGAGAGTGTTTTGTACTTAGTTAGCTTAGGCTTAGAAGCGAGCTGTTAAACCTAAGTTAATAGCTGAGTCTTTCTTCACATGTTCAGCATTGTAAGTATAGCCAAGCTGAGCGCTCATGGTAGGAGCAAAGAAGTACTTAGTATTTACACCGTACTGAACTTTGTCATCATAGTTACCAACTTTGTTGTCGCTGTCTAAGCTAATTGCTGCAACATCTACACCTGCACTGATGCTATTAGCTATATATGAAACAATAATATAATAGAAGATAATATTATTTAATAAAATGGAACAATG
>CALJVD010000079.1 GCA_937974825.1 uncultured Oceanospirillaceae bacterium
TTCATTAAACCGAGGAAATCGCCTTGTCTACGCCCGCCATTCTTGCTCTTGAGGACGGCAGCATCTTTGTAGGTACCAGCATTGGTGCCGCAGGTCTGTCTACCGGAGAGGTGGTATTCAACACCGCCATGACCGGATATCAAGAAATTCTTACCGATCCATCCTATTGTAATCAACTCGTCACTCTCACTTATCCTCATATTGGCAACTACGGCACTAACGCTGAAGACGCAGAAAGCGATCAAATTTGGGCAGCAGGGCTTATCATTCGCGACTTACCTTTACTTGCCAGCAACTTTCGCAGCGAACAGTCCTTGGGTGATTATTTAAGTAGCAACAAAATAATAGGCATTGCCGATATCGACACTCGCCGCCTAACGCATATTCTGCGTGAAAAAGGCAGCTTAAGTGGTGCCATTATGGCCGGTGACAATGCCAATGAAGCCGAAGCGCTTGCCGCTGCAAAACGCTTTGCAGGCTTACAAGGCATGGACCTAGCCAAGGTCGTTAGTACAAAAAAAGCATACGCATGGCAAACAGGTAGCTGGTCATTAGGCCAAGGCTTTCAGCCATTAAAAGAGACCAAATTCAAAGTGGTCGCCTATGATTTTGGGGTGAAACATAATATTTTACGTATGTTGGTTGATCGTGGCTGTGACGTCACCGTCGTGCCCGCACAAACGCCGGCCAGTGAGGTATTAGCGATGCAGCCTGATGGTGTGTTTTTATCGAACGGGCCAGGTGACCCTGCCCCTTGTGACTACGCCATTACTGCTATTCAAACCTTGTTAGAAAATAACCTACCTATCTTTGGTATCTGCTTAGGCCATCAACTCTTAGCACTTGCTAGCGGCGGCTCGACCTTCAAAATGAAACAAGGCCATCATGGCGCCAACCATCCGGTGCAAGACTTAAGCGATGACTCTGTGATGATCACCTCTCAAAACCATGGTTTTGCGGTCGATACCGACGGTCTACCTAGTACCTTAAAAGTGACCCACAGATCACTGTTTGACCAAACCGTACAAGGCATAGCACGTACCGATAAACCTGCCTTCAGCTTCCAAGGTCACCCTGAAGCCAGCCCTGGTCCTAGCGATGCAGCGCCCCTGTTTGACCAATTTATTGCGCTGATGACCAGCCACAAAGCACACTGAGGTAACAGCATGCCAAAACGTACCGATATAAAAAGCATCTTAATTATTGGCGCCGGCCCCATTGTGATTGGTCAGGCCTGTGAGTTTGACTACTCTGGCGCTCAAGCCTGTAAAGCACTGCGCGAAGAAGGTTACCGTGTCATTTTAGTGAACTCTAACCCAGCCACCATCATGACCGACCCAGCCATGGCAGATGCCACCTATATAGAACCCATTACGCTAGATTCTGTAAGCAAAATCATTGAAAAAGAACGTCCGGATGCCGTGCTACCGACTATGGGTGGCCAAGTCGCATTGAACTGTGCCTTAGAGCTTGAAAGCGCCGGCGTATTAGAAAAATATGGCGTCGAGATGATTGGCGCTAACGCCGACACTATCGACAAAGCCGAAGACCGCGAGCGTTTTATCGAAGCCATGAATAATATTGGCCTTGAAAGCCCGCGCTCTGGTATTGCTCATAGCATGGAAGAAGCCTGGGAAGTGCAGCAAAGTTTGGGCTTTCCTTGCATTATCCGCCCCTCTTTTACCATGGGCGGCTCGGGCGGTGGCATTGCTTATAACCGTGATGAATTCGAAGAGATCTGCCAGCACGGCCTAGAAATGTCGCCTACGCGCGAACTGTTAATCGATGAATCTCTCATCGGTTGGAAAGAGTACGAGATGGAAGTAGTGCGCGACAAAGCCGATAACTGCATTATTGTCTGCGCCATCGAAAACTTCGATCCTATGGGCGTGCACACAGGTGACTCCATCACCGTGGCACCAGCGCAAACGCTGAGCGATAAGGAATATCAAATCATGCGTAACGCCAGCTTAGCGGTATTGCGTGAAATTGGTGTAGAAACCGGTGGCTCAAACGTACAGTTTGGCATTAACCCCGTCGATGGCCGTATGGTCGTGATTGAAATGAACCCTAGGGTGTCACGCTCATCGGCACTGGCGTCTAAGGCCACCGGTTTCCCCATCGCAAAAATCGCTGCCAAGCTCGCTGTGGGTTACACCTTAAACGAATTAAAAAATGACATTACCGGCGGGCAAACGCCAGCCTCCTTTGAGCCTTCTATCGACTACGTGGTAACTAAGATCCCACGCTTTACCTTTGAAAAGTTTCCGCAGGCCGATGCACGCTTAACCACTCAAATGAAGTCGGTGGGTGAGGTCATGGCCATTGGCCGCACCTTCCAGGAATCATTACAGAAAGCCTTACGTGGTTTAGAAGTGGGTGTATGTGGATTAGAACCCAAGCTCGATATCCACCACCCAGACAGCAAAGACAAGCTCATTTACGAGCTAAAAACACCCGGCGCTGACCGTATCTGGTACTTAGCCGACGCCATTCGCGCGGGCTTTAGTCGCGACGAAATTTTCAATTACTGTGGCGTTGACCCTTGGTTTTTGGTGCAGCTAGAAGATCTGATTCAGCTAGAGCAACAAGTCGCTAATTCTAGTCTGTCTAAGCTAGACGCTGCCACGCTATTTAAATTAAAACGCAAAGGCTTTGCCGACGCACGCTTAGCCCAACTGCTAGGCGTTAAAGAAGCACAGGTGCGCAAGCATCGCCACCAGCTAGGCTTACACCCAGTGTATAAGCGTGTCGATACATGTTCGGCCGAGTTTGCGACCGACACCGCTTATTTGTATTCCACTTATGAAGAAGAGTGTGAAGCGCGCCCAAGCCAGCGAGACAAAATCATTGTCTTAGGTGGCGGCCCTAACCGTATTGGTCAAGGCATTGAGTTTGACTACTGCTGTGTGCACGCAGCCTTGGCGGCTAAAGAAGAAGGGTTTGAAGCCATTATGGTCAACTGTAACCCTGAAACCGTCTCCACCGATTATGACACCTCAGATCGCTTATATTTTGAATCACTGACACTAGAAGATGTGTTAGAGATTGTGCACAAAGAAAACCCGAAAGGCGTAATTGTGCAATACGGCGGCCAAACGCCATTAAAGCTGGCGTCTGAACTTGAAGCCGCTGGCGTGCCTATTATCGGCACCAGCACTGACGCCATTGACCGCGCTGAAAACCGTAAACGCTTCCAGCAAATGATTCAGCGTCTGGGTTTAAAACAACCACAAAATGCTACTGTGGTGACTACCGATGAAGCGCTAGTTGCAGCCTGCGAAGTGGGTTACCCGCTGGTTGTTCGTCCTTCTTATGTGTTGGGTGGCCGCGCCATGGAAATTATCAGCGACGAGCCTTCGCTGCGTCGTTACTTAACTGAAACCGTTAAGGTATCCGCTGACTCGCCTGTATTGCTTGACCACTTCCTTGATCGATCCATCGAAATTGACGTCGACCTAGTGAGTGACGGAACGCAAGTCGTGATTGGCGGCATTATGCAGCATATTGAACAAGCAGGGATTCACTCCGGTGACTCCGCCTGTTCGCTACCGGCCTACAGTTTGTCTGAAAAAACGCTGAATGAGATTCGCCGCCAGGTCACTGTGATGGCCAAAGAGCTGGGCGTGGTGGGTTTAATGAACACCCAGCTGGCTTACCAAGACGATGAGCTTTACATTATTGAAGTAAACCCGCGTGCTTCGCGTACTGTGCCTTTTGTCTCTAAGGCCATTGGCACGTCATTAGCCGCCATTGGCGCTAAAGTGATGATGGGCAAAACCCTAGACGAACTAGGCTTCACCCAAGAAATTATTCCACCTTATTTCTCAGTGAAAGAAGCGGTGTTTCCCTTCGCTAAATTCCCCGGCGTAGACCCCAGCCTTGGCCCAGAAATGAAATCGACCGGTGAAGTCATGGGTGTGGGTAAAACCTTCGGCGAGGCTTTTTACAAGTCACAACTTGGTGCCAACAGCCCCATCCCAACCTCGGGTACAGCCTTTGTATCGGTTCGAGACGCGGATAAACAAGGCGTGGTGGCCGTTGCCCAAGGCTTAGTGAAGCTCGGGTTTACTCTAACCAGCACCACCGGCACCTTAGCGGTACTGAAGGCCGCAGGCTTAGCGGTTACCCATA
>CALJVD010000080.1 GCA_937974825.1 uncultured Oceanospirillaceae bacterium
TTATTTACCTTTAAACACTGCTGTGCGTCTTTCCATAAACGAGCGCATACCTTCGGCTACGTCTTCGCTTTTCATCACGGTTTTCATATCATCAAAGACTGTATCTAGGGCTGTTTTATCGCCCTGCACGCGTGCTAATTTTGACGATTTCAGCGCCGCTTGTACGCCTAAGGGTGCAGAAGCAGTTATCTTAAGTGCTAACTCACGCGCGCGTAGTTGTAGGTTTTCCGCTTCACACAGTTCGGTAATCATGCCCCAGTCATAGGCTTGCTGGCCGGTGAACTCGTCACCAGTAAGCAAATAACGTTGCGCCCGCGCCCAGCCAATTTCTTCGGGCAAGCGCACCGTACCACCACCGCACGGGTAAATACCACGCTGCACTTCTAATTGCGCAAAACGAGTTTCGGCGGTGGCTAAACGAATGTCGGTGTTAAGCAGCAGCTCAAGCCCTGAGGTATAACATAAACCTTGAGCAGCAATAATTAACGGCTTAGTTAGCACTTCCCCGGCAATGCCATAAGGGTCAATCTCACCTTGCGGTATTTCAGGTGCCTGGCCTTCGGCAAAGATAGGCGCCCATTTATCCAGCTCTAAACCAGAAGTAAAGTGCTTCCCCTTGGCTTGAATCACTCCCACCCGCAAGTCGCTGTCATGCTGCAGGCGGTATAAGGCTTGCGCCAGTAAGTGATAGCTTTCAGGGTCTAGCGCATTAAGCTTTTCTGGTCGGTTAAAGGTAATAGTAAGAATATGCTCACTGGCTTCAACCAAGACTTTTTGTTCAGTACTCATGGCAACTCCTTAACAAGTAACATTAGGCTTAGCTCAGGCTTAGTTCTAGTTTAGAACCAAGCGCTGTGCATATCTAAGCAAGTACGGTCAAAGCGCTGTAACAGGCGTGCTTGCTGTTCGATTTCTGGCATTTCCCATCGAATAAAATACTGTGCGGCTTGTAGTTTACCGGCAACAAAGTGCTGGTCTTCTTCGTTATTAGAGTTTGCAAAGGCATCCAGCGCTTTGTCGGCCATTTCTAACCACAACCAACCGACAACGGTTTTACCCATCATGTCTAAAAACACGGCTGAATTGGCTAAGGCTTCATCGACCTGACCTTTTTGCATAGCACCACCCAGTTGTAAGGTGGTGGTTTGTACTTGCACTAAGTAGCGTTCGAATTCCGCCACCAGCTCTGTTAGTTGTGATTTTTGTTTAGCCGCAGCCAGCGTTGCTTGCATACGTGCCATTAACAGCTTTAAACCTTTGCCATTGTGCTGCCACAGTTTACGCCCCAGTAAGTCTAACGACTGAATACCATGCGTGCCTTCATGAATGGGGTTTAAACGGTTGTCGCGGTAGCACTGTTCGACAGGGTATTCACGGGTATAACCGGCACCGCCCAATACTTGAATGGCTAAGTCGTTGGCGCGTGGGCCATAAAAGGATGGGAAAGACTTCACTATAGGCGTAAGCAGGTCGAGCAGAACACCAGCGTCTTGGTCTGCGCCTGCGTCTTGCTCATCGACCAAACGTGCCGCTAACAAACAGAGTGCGAGTGAGCCTTCCACATAAGACTTCTGCGCCAACAACATGCGTTTTACGTCTGTATGTTCAATAATATTTACGGGCTTTGCGTCTGGGTTTTTCTCGGTGGCGGCACGGCCTTGCGGGCGGTTTTTAGCGTACTCCAACGATTCTAAATAACCACGATAACCAATCATGGCTGCACCTAAACCCACACCGATACGTGCTTCATTCATCATCATAAACATGTGCATTAAGCCTTTACCGGCTTCACCCAGTAAATAGCCAACGCAGTTATCTTGCTCACCAAAACTCAATACGGTAGACGTGGTGCCTCTATAACCCATTTTGTGCAGCAAACCGGCCAGTTGCACATCGTTACGTGCGGCCAATGAGCCATCGGTGTTGGTTATAAATTTAGGCACGATAAACAGTGAAATGCCTTTAACACCCTTCGGAGCACCTTCGATACGAGCTAAAACCAAGTGAACAATGTTCTCTGTGATGTCTTGGTCACCGCCAGAGATATACATTTTCTGGCCTTTAATACGGTAACTGCCGTCTTCTGCGGGTATGGCTTTAGTGGTTAAGTCGCCCAAGGAAGAGCCCACATCGGGTTCGGTCATGGCCATAGTGCCGGAAAATCGACCGCTGAACATAGCCGGCACAAACATGGCTTTTTGTTCGTCTGTACCAAAGGCATGAATAACATTAGCAGCAGCACTGGTTAAAAATGGGTAACCGGCCGTCGATGGGTTAGCCGACATAAAGTAGGTGTTAGCCGCCATGTGCAACAACGACGGTAACTGCATGCCGCCGTCTTCATAATTATGCTTGGCGCTTAATAAGCCAGATTCTGCAAAGTGGTGCCAGGCTTCTTTTACTTCAGGGATGGTGGTTACTTGCTTACCATCAAACTGGGGTTCGTTAGCATCGGCTTTGGCGTTATGCGGTGCGAAGTAGTCTAAGGCAATACGCTCGGCAGTATTTAAGATGCCATCAAAGGTGGTGCGGTCATGGTCGGCAAAGCGTGGCAGTGTCGTTAACTGCTCGGCATCAAATACGTTATAAAGGAGAAACTCTAAGTCTTTATTATTGATAAGGTTCGACATACTAGGCCCCAGGCTAAGAAAGTAATAACAAAAATTGCTTACTCATCAGTATCCACCTTGTTACCTGCAAAGATAATTGTCAATATAGCCACTCTTAGAGCCAAAAGTGACAAAGAACATTGAGTAAAGACATTGAACAAAAAATGTTGAATATAGTAGTCGTCGGTTTCGATTCGGCTTTAGCCTCAGCCATTACCGGCGTGATGGACTTGTTTGCCTTAGCGGGCGTGACTTGGAACAGAGTGCAAGGCGAAGAAGTTGGCCAACATTTTAATGTGCGTATCGCCAGCCCTGACGGTGGCCCTATCCATTGTATTAATGGCATTCAAATTGCCGCTCAACTGAGCTACGCCAACATAAAGCAAGTAGACGCATTAATAGTACCCACCATTGGCGGCCCTATTGAACAAGTGCTGGCGCAGAATTCAGCACTACTGGCGTTATTAAAACAGGCCGACCAAAAAGGCTGGACCATTGCTGGTAATTGCACCGGTAACTTTCTTTTGGCAGAAGCCGGTATTCTTAATGGCCGCTGCGCCACAACACACTGGGGCTTTAAAGAACAATTTGCCCAGCGCTACCCAAGCGTTCAACTAACCGCAGAACACCTGATAACCCGTGATGAACATATTTATTGCGCTGGCGGTGGCTTAGCTTGGTTTGATTTAGGCCTGCACATGATAGAGCGTTTTGTTGGTTTTGACGTGGCGCTGCAAACCGCTAAAGCTTTTGTGATTGATTACCGCCGCGATGGTCAGCTGTCTTATTCCTTAATGCGTTTAGCCAAACCCCATAAAGACGAGCTGGTGAAACAAGTACAAACTTGGCTGCAAGTACACTACGCCGACAGTTTTACGCTAGACGAGTTAGCTCAACGTTTTAACGTGTCTAAACGCACACTGATTCGCCGTTTTAATAGCGCATTAGACTGCCCACCTAATGCTTATATTCAGTCTTTACGTATTGAAGCCGCACAAAAGTTTTTAGAAGAAACGCAGATTACTGTAGATAGCGTCATGGCGCAGGTAGGTTATGAAGACGCCAGCTCGTTTCGACGTTTATTTCGAGATAGGACCGGAGTGACCCCCACAGAATACCGACGACGTTTTAATCGTCGTTAAATACACTAAGATAAAATACCCATTAATTAAGAGGAAGTTGTAATGCCTTACGTATTACTGGCAATGGCCGCAGTCATGTTTGGGTTGTATAACGTGTTTATTAAGCTTTCAGCCGACCATATTCAGGCGATACTGGGAGCGGTAGTACTACAGTTTGTGGCTGCGTTTTTAGGTTTAGGGTTACTGGCTTACTTTAAATACACGGATCAAAT
>CALJVD010000081.1 GCA_937974825.1 uncultured Oceanospirillaceae bacterium
GCGCCCTTTGACAGTGTTTACTTCTTATTAATTAATAATAAGTTTCGTACATAAACCCTGTTTTATCTAGCGAAAGAAAGGAAAAACTAGTTCTTTGGGGAAGAAATGAGAGGTAAGTGACAATAATTGTCAGAATAACAGCCTGTAACAATGTAATTACAAATGAAAACAGTACTTAAGCATTAGAAATTATTCATCACCGTCTTTAACAAAAAAAACAGTGATGAATTAAATTTAAGAAATAACCAAACCTAAACTCCGATTAGTTAGGAGTCTTGTCCTTTACGCAACTTCTTACGTAATTGTTTGCGGGCTTTTTCAAGTTTGATCTTACGTTTATTGGTCGTTCTTTCGACGGCTTGTGTCTTCTTCTTACTGCTGTACTTAATTTCTTTTTTCTTTTCTGAGAATGGGTTCTCGCCTTGGCGGAATTCCATACGAATAGGTGTACCAGTAATTTCTAACACACGACGGAAAGTATTGGCTAAATAACGTTTATAGTCATCTGGCAGCTCGGCACTTAAATTACCGTGCAGCACCAATATAGGCGGGTTTGAGCCCCCTTGGTGAGCATAACGTAACTTAGGTCGACGATTACGAACAATAGGCGGTTGGTGCGTAGCAACAGCGTCTTCTAGGATACGAGTAAGCATGCTGGTTGACCACTTAGCCATGGCTGACTTATAGGCTTTATCTACGGCTTCGTATAAATGACCGACACCTGTGCCATGCAGCGCAGAAATAAAGTGAAAGTCGGCAAAGTCTAAGAAATCAAAACGACGATCAATTTCAGACTTCACTCTTTCTCTGTCATCGGGCTGCATGCCATCCCATTTATTAATGGCAATCACTAACGCACGACCGGAGTTAAGAATAAAACTCAGCATATGCAAGTCTTGGTCAACAATACCTTCACGGGCATCTAGTACCAAAATACACACATGACAGTCTTGAATTGCTTGTAGTGTTTTAATAATAGAAAACTTTTCAGCCGCTTCTGAAATATTCTTACGGCGACGCACCCCTGCAGTGTCGATGAGGGTGTAATCTTGGCCATGACGCTCGTAAGGAATGTAAATACTGTCACGCGTAGTGCCTGGTTGGTCATAAACTACTACACGCTCTTCACCTAAAAAGCGGTTAACCAGAGTCGACTTACCTACGTTCGGACGACCAACAATCGCAATTTTGATGCCTTTCACATCTAACTGCTCATGCGCCACTTCTTCTGTGGTTGTCTCTTCATCTAAGTCGTAGATGAATTCGTTAACTTCTTCTGGCTCAGGCTCAGGTTCACCTTGGCGTAGCTTAGCATTATGCTCTTCTAAAACGTGGTCGATTAAAGTCGAAATACCACGGTTGTGCTCTGCAGCAATAGGAATTGGTTCGCCCATGCCTAGCTCATAGAAGTCACCTAGTACAAGCTCTGGGTTGCGGCCATCAATTTTGTTAGCGACTACATAGGCTTCTTTGCCAGCGCGACGCAAAATTGCGGCTAGGTTACGGTCACCGGCAGTTAAGCCAGCATGAACGTCTACCATAAAAAAGATAATGTCGGCTTCTTCAATGGCTTGGAAACTTTGCCCAGCCATTACAGAATCAATACCGATTTCTTCACCTGAAATACCACCGGTATCAATCACAATATACGGTTCATCACCGACTTTACCTTCACCGTATTTACGGTCACGAGTAAGCCCTGCAATTTCTGCCACTAAGGCATCACGGGTTTTGGTAAGACGGTTAAAAAGTGTGGATTTGCCGACGTTTGGACGGCCCACTAAAGCAATAACAGGAAGCATATATTCTAATGTTGATCAATAAGTGTTGAATGGTGTCATAGTGAAGGCAGAAAAGAGCCCAATACTTAAGGCTCTTTATGTGTTTCCAAAATGACTTATAGGTGTTTAGTTACAAGTCAAAAGTACAGTATTGGTTATTTTACATCCACCAACATTAACTCACCACTATTAGTATAGACTAACATGCCCTGAGAGGTACTGATTATTTCGCTACGAATACCCATGTGCTTACCACGCATATTGCGCCATCTGGTCGCAGTGCTTTGGTTGGGGTAATCGATGTGCAAAGGTTTTGGTCTTAACAAACGGTAGGTAACTAATTCACCGTTTATTTGACTGATTAAATAGAGGTTACCTTCGTTATCGGCAACCGCTAAGTAACTTTTATAGGCGGTAACTTGACCAAGTTTACGCCCTTCTAAACTGGTTTGTTGCCAAATTTTAGCGCCGTTTTCGGCATCGTAGGCTTGAATATGATCGTTATCGAGCGTCAGGTATAAACTACCAAAGCTTAACTCTGGACTGGTATACGAAGAACCTTCTTCTTCCCAAACCGTCTCGCCACGCATGCTCATAGCGGCAACATTGCCGTGATAACTGGCCGCATAGATTAACCCGCCTTCAAAGACCGGTTGACCATCAATATCGACCAAGCGTTCTAACTCTGAACGACCGTCTGGACTCGCTAATCTAACTTCCCAGCGAGGAATACCAAGCGGCTTATCTAACGCTACCACCTTACCGGTAGCAAAACCGATAATGACGAGTTGGTCTAATACTAGCGGTGCCCCTGTGCCACGCACCGTTAAAACTGGCATCGCCGATTCATAGCTCCACACTTGTTGACCGGCGCTCAAATCGAACGAGGTTACTCGGCCATCCACTGTATGGACAAATACTTGACGATCGTCAGCGGCAGGGGTTGAAACGGCTTCACTTGAAAGCTTAGCGGTCCAAACACTGGCGCCATTATCAGGGCTTAAGCAGTGTAAGAAACCATTTTGTGTGGTTACTAAAAGGCAAGAAGGAGTAACTGTCACACCAGCAGTGATGGTTTCTTTTAACTTGCTTGTCCAAAGGTTTTTGCCGTTTTCTAGATTAAGAGCAAGCACCTGACCGCTAGGGTCAGCCATGTAAATTGTATCGTCTTGCACTTCTGGCTCGATACGTAAGTACGCACCTTTTGAGCCATCGCCTATACTGGTACGCCACTTAATTTTAAGACTGGCATCCTTGGTATAGTGCAGTTTCTCGCTGCTAGCTGTCGGCTCTTCAGGAGAAGAAGCACAACCTGTTAAAAATATAAGTCCGCAAACAAGCGCGAGAAAACGCTGCATTAAATCTCTCCAGAGCTGGCTAACATATCAACTTTACGCTGCAATGAATTAGTACGCAGCCCTATTTTCTGAGCAGCCTCTAACGCTTTAGTGTAAGCGGTATGCGCTTGTGCTAACTCACCTTTCAGATACAGAGCATCGCCCTTAGCTTCTTCAAATTGAGTTGCGTACGCTTCGCTTGGCGTTGTGCTAACGATGGCTAACGCCTCATCTAGCTTTTCTTGCTGAATAAGTACCTGAGCTAAACGCGCTTGTGCTGTATATTTAACCGCTTCATGTTTACTGCTTTCTGATAACTCAGTTAATACGGCAACGGCTTGCTCAAACTCGCCTTCTTCAGCCGCAAAGCGGGCTAAAAATAAAGCACCGAATTCTGAGTAGCTAGTGCCTTGGTATTCATCTTTAAGCTCTGTTGCCAATGCTTTCATGGCATTCAAGCTTTCTTCGTTCGCAGCAGGCTGAACGGCAGACTGCACTAACTGGTTGTATATTTGTGAAGCACTTTCAGTGGTTTGTTGTTTTTGGTCTTGCCAAAAATTCCAACCAAACCAAGCTGAAGAAACCACTGCAACGCTTAAAATCAACGCTGTACCGTTTTCTTTCCACCATTTTTTAATGATTTCAACTTGTTCTTCTTCAGTCCGTAACTCTGCCATGATGCTTCCTCAATTTTTATTAAAATATATGTTCTGCTAACCAATCAGACACAGCGTCTAACGTCATTGTTTGCTGCTCTGCATCGGTGCGTAAATCTTTAACCGTCACGCTATTATTGGCCAGTTCATCTTCACCTAACAATAAGGCAAAGCGAGCGCCACTTTTATCGGCGCGTTTAAGCTGACTTTTAAAGCTACCACCCCCACAATGGGTTTGAATTCTTAGCCAACCGTGGTCGCTGCGTAATCTATCAGCCAGTAGTAAGGCGCTTAGGCTTGCACCAGCACCTACTGGGCACACATAAACATCGAGAGTGCTTAATACTTCTTCAGGAATAAGCTCTAATGTTTCTAATAATAATATTAATCGCTCAACACCCATAGCAAAACCAACAGCTGGAGTTGGTTTTCCGCCTAGCTGTTCAACTAGGCCGTCATAGCGACCACCCGCACAGACTGTGCCCTGAGCACCCAGCTTGTCGGTCACCCATTCAAATACAGTTTTGCAGTAGTAATCTAAACCACGGACTAAGCGCTGATTAATTTCATACTTAATACCGGCGGCGTCTAACACACGACGTAATTCGGTAAAATGTTCGATGCTTTCTTCGTCTAAGTAGTCGTGCAACTTAGGTGCATCGGCTAATAACGCTTGCGTTGCTGGAACCTTACTATCAAGCACGCGCAACGGGTTTGTGTGCAAGCGACGTTGGCTATCGGCGTCTAGCTGATCAGCACGCTCTTCTAAATAGGCGGTTAATGCTTCACGGTAGTTAGCACGCGCTTCGTTGCTGCCTAGGGTATTCAATTGCAAAGTAACGTGTTCAGTTAAACCAAGCTGCTCCCATAAGCGCGCGCTTAGCATAATCACTTCGGCATCGATATCTGGACTTGCAATACCAAAGGTTTCTACACCGACCTGATAAAACTGACGGTAGCGGCCTTTTTGTGGGCGCTCATGGCGAAACATTGGGCCGGTGTACCAAAGTCTTTGTGTTTGGTTGTATAGCAACCCATGCTCTTCACAAGCACGCACACAACTGGCCGTCCCTTCTGGACGCAACGTTAAACTATCGCCATTACGGTCTTCAAAGGTGTACATTTCCTTTTCAACGATATCGGTGACTTCACCAATAGAGCGCTTAAAAAGTGCCGTTTGTTCAACGATAGGCATGCGTATTTCTGCGTAGCCGTATGCGCCTAGTAATTCTTTAACGGTGGATTCTAGATATTGCCATACCGGTGTTTGGGTAGGCAGTATGTCGTTCATACCGCGTATTGCTTGAATCTTTTTTGCCATCTTGTCGATAACTCTTAATTAGCTTTCGCTAATAATTAAATTTTTACGTTGCTCTTCTAACTCAGTCGCGCGCTGTCTAATCAAACGCTCTAAATCATCGACTAAGGTGTCATTATTCAATTTACCGGCTGGTGTGCCATCGATATATACTAAGTTAGGCTGACCACCGGTTAAACCAATATCAGTTTCTTTAGCTTCACCTGGGCCGTTTACCACACAACCGATAATAGACACGCTCATATCGGTGCGAATGTCTTCAATGCGCTCTTCTAATGCATTGACTGTGCCTATCACATCAAAGTTTTGACGTGAGCAGCTTGGGCAAGCAATAAAGTTAATGCCACGAGAACGTAGCTTTAACGACTTCAGCATATCCCAGCCAACTTTAACTTCCGACACAGGATCGGCCGCTAACGACACACGAATGGTATCACCAATGCCATCCCATAATAGTAACCCTAAACCAATAGACGATTTTACAGTACCACTACGGAAACCACCGGCTTCGGTAATCCCTAAGTGTAAAGGCTGCTCAATTTGGCTAGCGATTTTGCGATAGGCTGCCACGGTCATAAACACATCAGAGGC
>CALJVD010000082.1 GCA_937974825.1 uncultured Oceanospirillaceae bacterium
GCTGAAGCAACAATGAATAATGGCTTAACTTGTTAGGTAAGCTATGCAACTATTGAATGTAAAGACGTATTGAAAAGGGAATAACATGACACTGGACTACAAAAATTTAAAAGAGCGTCAAAGAAAGGAACGTGAAAGCCATCCGGAAAACTCAGCATTAAGAATACACCGATCGTTAAGTTGGCTAGACCGCGCTGAACAATGCGATGATTTAGACGGTCGTTTTATTTTTCTATGGATTGCGTTTAATGCTGCCTACGCCAATGAGCTGGGTGAAATAACAGTTTCAGAAAGTGAGTTGTTTGATAACTTCTTAGCTAGGCTGATTGATCTTGATAACAATAACCGTCTTTATTCCATAGTGTGGCAACGTTATCCTAACGCCATCAGAGTGCTGTTAGATAACAAGTTTATCTTCCAGCCATTCTGGAATTACCATAATGGTTATCCTGGTTATGAAAACTGGGAGCAGATGTTTAAACAAAGTAAAGCAGCCGTGCATAGAGCGTTAGCCGACAACGACACCGCCACTGTGCTTAGCATTGTCTTTAAGCGGCTGTATACCTTACGCAATCAGATAGTTCATGGTGGTTCTACCTATAACAGCCAAGCTAACCGTGACCAAATGCGCGATGCCGTTAGTATTCTGGGTGATTTTGTTCCAGCTATTATAGAAATTATGCTTGATAACGCTGAAAGTTATTGGGGTGAAGCGTGCTACCCTGTGGTCAACGAATAAAGTAGTTCGTAAAAGCCTTTGTTGAAGCGATAGGGTTGGGTTCCTAAACTATTTCTTACTAACCCCCTCTAACGCTCTCATTACATCATTGTTTAGGGGTATCACTTGTTAAGTTTCTCTCTCGGCCCTCTGGGTGTTTCTACTGAATTAGCCATTATTTACTTTGCTATTCTTATGGCTTGGCTGGTGGGGTGGTTAGCATCACGCAAGCGGGGTGTTAATCCTGAGTCGGCATTGTTTAATATTTTATTGGTCGGCTTAGTGAGTGCGCGTGTCGCTTTTGTTGCCTGGTACTTTAACGATTACAGCGTCAACTTTGTACGCACTATTGATATCCGAGATGGCGGATTTATGCCTATTGCCGGCTTTATCGGTGGCGCTCTTATGCTGGCTTATTATTTATGGAAAAAGCCGCAGTTACGACATGGCTTAGGTGTTGGAATTGGAGTAGGGGTGGTTGTTGCTGCGTTAGGATTGATGGCTGTTAATGGCTTTAAAAAAACGTTAAGCATGCCAGATGCCGCTTTGCAAAATATGCAGGGGGCACCTTTAACGTTAGAACATTATAAAGGGAAACCCGTTGTTGTTAATTTATGGGCCACTTGGTGTCCACCTTGCCGACGTGAGATGCCCGTTTTAGAAGATGCACAAAAAGCCAATACCGATGTTCACTTTGTGTTTGTTAACCAAGGAGAAGACAGCGCCGAGGTGCAGCACTTTTTACAGCAGCATAATTTGAATTTAGATAACGTGTTAATGGATTTAGCCGGTGCCGTAGGGCATGCAGTGTCATCGAGAGCATTACCCACCACCTTGTTTTATGATGAAAATGGCATGCTGGTAAATAGCCATTTAGGAGAGCTGTCGCCGGCCAGCCTAAAGCATGGTTTAAGACGCTTTGAAAAAGATGCTGTCGTAATAGAAAGTACAGAGTCAGAATAGAGATACGGCATTTTGTGAGTCGTTTGCACGCTGCAATTCGGCTACAATTGCCGTTTGTTTTTTAATGGATTAGGAGTGTTGTGGTGCAGCCTTTATTGAATGCGTTTTATGAGTTACAGCCACAGGTAGTTAAAGCAGAACAGAAGGTGTCATTTGGTACTTCTGGTCACAGAGGCAGTTCGTTAAAGGTTTCATTTAATGAATGGCATATCTTAGCCATTGCACAGGCTGTGGCGGATTATCGCGCACAGGCCAATATTACAGGGCCTCTTTTTTTAGGGTTAGACACCCATGCGCTATCACGCCCTGCTTGGGAAGTGTGTTTGCAGGTATTGATTGCCAATGGCGTCGATGTACGCATAGCGACCAACAATGAAATAACCGCCACTCCTTTAATTAGCCGTGCCATCTTATCGTTTAATGCACAACTTACTAAGGTCAACGCTCAGGCCGATGGTATCGTTATTACGCCCTCGCATAATCCACCAGAAGACGGTGGCATTAAATACAATACGCCCGACGGTGGCCCTGCCGCAGAGCAAGCAACAGGCTGGATAGAGCAGCGTGCGAATGAATATTTAGCCAATAAGTGTGCCGATGTTAAACGCATAGCGTTAGATGATGCGTTAGCCGCTGCTCAAGAATACGACTATGTTTCTGAATACCTGGCTGAATTAGGTCAGGTTATTAACTTGGAAGCCATTAAAAATTCTGGGTTACAACTGGGTGCCGATCCTATGGGTGGCACTGGTTTGCCTGTGTGGCAAGCACTCGCTAAGCAAGGCTTAAACATCAAAGTAGTCAACACTCAGATTGATCCAAGTTTTGCGTTTATGCCGCTCGACCATGATGGTCGTATTCGCATGGATTGCTCTAGTCCTGATGCAATGGCAAACCTATTAAATATTCGTGATCAATTCGATTTGTCGTTTGCCAACGACCCAGACGCAGACCGTCATGGCATTATTGATAGTGCCGGTTTAATGAACCCTAACCATTATTTGTGTGTTGCGGTCGATTACTTATTAAAACATCGTTCACAGTGGTCAGAGCAATTGGCTATTGGTAAAACCTTAGTTACTTCTTCGCTAATGGACAGAGTCGTTGCCGACAATGAGCGCGCTTTGTACGAAGTACCGGTTGGTTTTAAATGGTTTGTGGAAGGTTTGCATCAAGGAAAGTTAGCGTTTGGCGGTGAAGAAAGTGCCGGCGCAAGTTTCTTAACCCTAGACGGAAAGCCATGGAGTACCGATAAAGATGGCATAATACTGTGTTTGTTAGCGGCAGAAATTACAGCCGTTACTGGTTTGAAACCCTCTGAATACTACGCCCAACTGACTAAAAAATTAGGTGCGCCGTTCTATAAGCGTGTTGATGCACCAGCAACGGTTGAGCAAAAAGCAGCGTTTAAAAAATTAAATGCTCAAAGTATCACCACATCCGAGCTTGCAGGAGAGTCTATTGTTGCAGTTCATACAGAAGCGCCCGGTAATAAAGCGTCTATTGGTGGTATTAAAGTGGCAACTAAGAATGGTTGGTTTGCAGCCAGACCGAGTGGTACTGAAGCGATTTATAAAATCTATGCAGAAAGCTTTAACAGTGACGCACACCTGCAATCATTGATCGAAGAAGCACAAAAGCTATTGTCTAACGTCCTTGTATAAGGGCGCACTGATAGAATAAAACCCAATAAAAAAACCACCCAGTAGGGTGGTTTTTTTTGAACTAAAGCTAAAGCTTACTTGTGGCTTAAAATCCACTCAGCTAGAGTTTTAGCTTCTTCTTCAGTTACAGGGTTTGGTGGCATAGGAATTGGACCCCATACACCGCTGCTGCCGTCTTTAATATGAGAAGCAAGAGTTTCTACAGCGCCATCTTGTCCAGCATACTTTTCAGCTACTTGAGTTAATGATGGGCCAACGACTTTCATATCAACTTGGTGACAAGCAGCACAAGGCTTTGATTTGAAAAGCTCTTCGCCGGAAGCGGCATTAGCAGTTTGGAAAGCAGCTAATGCGGCAACTCCAACTAAGGGTAATAACAGTTTTTTCATAGTCTATCCTCAAGTTTCAGAGAAGATTCAAAGAATCCATTTTTCTATATTCTTAACCCTATTTAAGTACATCTAGCATAAGATGTCTATGAAATAGTTAAACCAAAACAGTCTGTCTTACAGTCGCTTTTCAGCAGTTTGTGGCTGCCGAGACGCCTTATGAATCTGCGTTAACAAATGCATGATTGGTTTAGGAATACGTTGTGTTAAATCAATGGTATCAATCATGTTTTTAATATAAAGCCCTAACTCTGTATCGCCTGTAATTAATAATTTACGACGAAAAAATAAAGTGTCGGGGTCTACCTCACCATGTAAAATTTTAAGCATTGATTCCTGATCGCTTTTTAGCGTCGCATCCCCTGGTCTGCCCGGCACAGTCACTACCAGTTTTTGGTTGATTAGGGTGAAGCTAAAATCAAACTTTAAATCTGTAATTTCAACACGAGCCATCTGACCTTTAAGAAAGTCTAACTCGTTTTGTTGGCGTTCTTTTTTCAACAGGTGGTTAATTCCTGTATTTAAAAATAACTCCATAACCGGTGTAGATGTAAAGCGAATAAGCGTTGCCGGAACCTGTGGCAGCTTAGCGTTAATACGGCTATGCAAGTGGGTTAAAACAGACATCAAAGTCACCATTGATCGATTACAAGCTAAGGGTATAGCGATCGCTTTATCACCGCAAATCTCTTTGTGGGTATATGAATTTTACTCATTTCGTGGCTTATCAATTTAAGAATGGATTTTATAGCATAAGCGCGCTCTTTAAATACCCATCCATCCATCACCACTTAGTGTGTCAGGATAAAATTATGGAACTCTTATGCCCAGCGGGAAGTATGCCTGCCTTGAAAGCCGCCATCGATAACGGTGCAGATGCCGTTTATGTGGGGCTAAAAGATGATACCAACGCGCGCCATTTTGCTGGTTTAAACCTAGGCGATAGCGGTCTCAAAGACGCGGTGAGTTACGCTCACCGACATCAACGAAAGATTCATGTTGCTATTAATACCTTTGCTCACCCAGACGGTTGGGAGCGTTGGAAGAATGCGGTTGATTTAGCGGTTGAGTGTGGCGTTGATGTGTTGATTATTGCCGATCTCTCTTTATTGGCGTACGTCCACGATCAATACCCTCATATGGAAGTGCATTTATCGGTACAAGCGTCGGCGACTAATCCCGCCGCCATTGATTACTACCGCCAGTTTGGAGTGTCTCGAGTGGTGTTGCCGCGTGTGTTGTCTATGGCACAAGTACGTTCCTTAGCACGTATGTGCGATATGCCGTTAGAAGTGTTCGCATTTGGTAGCTTATGCATTATGGCCGAAGGACGTTGTTATTTAAGTTCGTATATGACCGGAGAGTCACCCAATACGGCAGGTGCCTGCTCGCCTGCAGCCTATGTGCGTTGGGAAGAAAAAGACGATGGCGTACTGGAATCTCGATTAAACGATGTTGTGATAGACCGTTTTGCGGAAGACGAAAACGCGGGCTACCCCACTCTGTGTAAAGGCCGTTTTCATGTGGGTGATGATCTTTATCATGTGCTAGAAGAGCCCACCAGTTTAAATACCTTAGAGCTGTTACCAGAACTACATAAGGAAGGCATTGCTTCTTTAAAAATTGAAGGGCGTCAGCGTAGCCCTGCCTATGTGTCCAGTATTACTAAAGTATGGCGACAAGCCATTGATGCAGTAATGGAAAACCCTAACGACTTTTTGGTGAAAGACGAATGGAATAGGGTGTTAGGTTCTTTATCGGAAGGCAGTCAAACGACTTTGGGTGCCTACCATCGTAAGTGGAAATAATTATGAAATTCTCATTAGGCGCCATTCAGTATTATTGGCCAAAAGAAGTCGTTCAATCGTTTTACCAAGACGTTGCTGAATCGACAGTCGATATTGTTTATTTGGGTGAAACAGTTTGCAGTAAACGCACCGAATTAAGTTTGAAAGACTATATGGACATTGCCCATCAGCTGCGTGAAGCCGGAAAACAAGTGTGCTTATCCACCATGACATTGTTAGAAGCGCCAGCGTTGGTACGTGATATGGCACGCTATGTCGATAACGGTGAGTTTATGATTGAAGCCAACGAAATAGGCGCCATCCAGTTGGCGCATGAAAAGTCTCTCCCTTTTGTCGTAGGTTCTCCCATTAACTGTTACAACCAACACACACTTAATTTGTTTTTAAAACAGGGCATGCAGCGTTGGGTAATGCCCGTAGAGCTCTCGCGTGAATGGCTCGAAAACCTATTAGAGCACGACAGTATTCAAACCGTACGAGATCAGTTTGGTGTGGAAGTTTTTGCCTTTGGTCATATGCCATTGGCTTGGTCTGCACGCTGTTTTACCGCACGGGCAGAAGACCGTCATAAAGACGATTGCCAATTATGTTGTATTAACTACCCCAAAGGGCGGGAAGTGAAAAGCCAAGATGGCGTTCAGATCTTTCTTTTAAATGGCATACAAACTCAGTCGGGGCATAGGTATAACCTAGTGAACGATTTACCGTCTATGCAAGGATTAGTGGATGTGGTGCGTTTAAGTCCAGAGCCCGAAGGAACCTTGAAGTGGCTGCAAGCATTTCAAGACAACCTCGATGGAGGGCAACCCCAGCCATTAGCTGATACAGATACCAATGGTTATTGGCGTAGCTTAGCTGGCATGGTAAAGGCACTGTAGTAGCTGCTTATAGTCGGGTAGTGCCTGGAAGCCTAGGCTAATGAATCACTACCCGAATACCGCTGTTAAGGTAACGGCGCTGGTGGTTACAAGTAACCAACCAAACACCATGTGACGTAAGATGGATGGCGCTTGTTTTAATTCCATAAAATCTTGAATAATAATCCAACCTTTAACCAAGGTAACGCCCCAGACTACAAAGTATAAATAAGGAAAGCCTTGG